>CBDAQD010000001.1:1057500-1111503 GCA_965198845.1 Hyphomicrobiales bacterium | reverse complement strand
GGCATGATGAGCCGTTGCCAGATGACCAGGGCCCGGCTTTGGCCGAAGGCGACGACGCTGTCGTAGGTGCCGATGATTCGCGTCCCTTGCGGGATCAACAGGTGGTTGCCGGTGGCCGTGTCATAAACGTTCTCGGTGACCCGAGCGATGATCCGGCCCGGCAAGTCGGAATTGATTCCCGTGACCAGGCTTGCCGGTATGATCGTGCCGGCCATCACCTGATAGGGCGAGGCCGGGTCCTGCAATCGGTGCGGGTTGTAGATCGCCTGTTCGACTCGTCTGTTGAGAAAATCGATCTTGCGGCTCTGCAGGTTCTGATCGTTCTCCAGATCATACTTCGTGGATCGACGATCTCTCCCGGTGTTCGCAGCATCGAATGGAAATTGGGAGTTCCGGGTTCGGTCCGGAGGCTCTGATGGCGTCGACACGATGGTTTGTTTTATGCCGGGCAGTGACAAGCCTGCGGACCGCTTTGCGACTTGGAAGAACACGTTTGACTCGCGTGCCTGTTGCGCCAGACGGGCCTGACGTATGCGTTCCGCCCGTTCCGCGTCATCTGTCGGGCTTGGCCGGAAAGGAAGGTCCGTTTCCGGCTGAATGCCGAGTTCACGCTCTTTCTGAACGACCGCCGGCCCGATGTCGCCCGCAAGCGGTGGTCCCAGTTCGATCTTGGGTTTTTGAATGTCGCTGTACCGCCGCGGCAAATGATCGAGCCCATCGGCCTTGGGATTGTTGCGTATCTGGTAGAGTTCGCGGCCCGTATCGTCACGGTCGAGCAGGTTCGGTGGGTCCAGGGCAAAGATGGTGGCGCCGAATATCAGAAGCAGGCCCGTGCCGGTCAGGAGATAGAGGGTGTTGCGATTAATCCGCGATACCGGCTTCGGTTTCGCCCGCAGGGCCAGCTCTTCGGGATCGATCTTGATCCGATCTTGCTGATGGCTCGCCACAGTCTCTGGCCTGCTCGTAGACTGTTCGGTCATGGGCTGTTCTCCTGGTCAAAGCGATTGCGGCTGCTGAGGTTGAATATGCCGCCGGCCTTGCGCCGCCTACCGTCTGACCGCTCGATGCGCACGATCTGCTGAGGCGTCTCGCCGAGACGCAATTCGGCTGCCGCGAACAGACGATCGACGATGTAGTAGCGGCCCTTGACCCGGTAATTGACGAGCTGGTTCTTGCCATTCGGCCCGATGACGAACAGTGGTGGCGCCTCACCTTGATCCAGCCGTGCGGGGAACTGGATATAGACCTTCCTGGTATCGTCGAAGACCCGCACCGGCCGCCATGGCGGATCATCGCCCGTGATTCGATAGCGGAACCGCAGATTGTCAATCCGCAGTCCCGTATCCGCTACGAAGCCGGCGGTCTGCTCGGCTTTAGCGTTCCGCTTTTGCAGCGCGATGAGTTCGTCCCTTGGATACTGCCAGGAGACCGATGCCATATAGGTCTCCGGATTGCTGCGCAGTTCGAGATGATAGGTCCGACGATCCGTGATGATGACCAGGTTCGTCTGAAGGTCGTCCTTGGTCGGTTTGACCAGCACGTGGGCGCGGGCCTCATTCCCGGTCCCGCTGACCGTGTCGCCGACGACCCAGCGAAGCGTATCGCCGGCGGAGACTGCGACGATCTTTTCGCCGGTCTGCAGTGCGATGTCGCTGACCTGCTCCGGCGCCGCATAGAGCTGATAGAGCGCGCCTTCCGAATAAGGATAGACCTGGATGGCGTTGATATATCCGTCCTTGGTCGGCTCGACCTTCGCCGCGTCATTGGCATCGGAGATCCGCTCTTTTGGCGGACGATCTGTGGCCGGTTCGCGTTTCACATTCTTCGGATCGACTTTCAGTTGGCCAGGCAAGGGTAGCGGCGTCGGCAGTTCGACGATCTCGACCGGCTTGGGCGGATCGGCGGTTAGCACGGCGCCGTCAAAGTTGGCGGAGTCGAAGTCGATGACCGGCGGGACCTCCTTGGTCGCGCAACCGGCGATCAGGATCGAAGCGCTCATCGCGATGAGTTGCTGGGATGTCTTCATGCTCATTTGGGTTCTCCTGCGATGAGGTCTTTCGACCAGTTGAGGCCATGGACGTAGATGCCGAGCGGGTTCTTGCGCAGCGTCTCCGCATCACTGGGTTGTTGGATGGCGAGAGAGGCGATCGCGGTGTAGCGCTCGGTGGAGGCGAGCGATCCGTTCTCGAACGATTGTTCGCGCCAGCGGATCTCGAAACTGTCGGGTGAGGAGCGGACCACGCTCGTAACCTCGACGGTGACGGTGCGCTTGCCGACATTGGCGAATGGATCGTTCGTCCGGGCATAGTCATTAAGCGTGTTGGCGGCCTGGGTCGTGGCGTAGTCGTAAGCCCGGAACCATCTCTGCCGGACAATGATCGGATCGAGCGACAGGGACCGCACGTTCTCGACGAAGCGGGCCAAGTGGAAGGCAATCTGCGCATCACTCGGCTTATAGGTCTCGGTGGCGGGGCCGACAGCGCGGACATCGCCCAGACGGTTCACTTCGACCACGTAAGGCGTGATATGGCTTTTTCCGGCCTGCCAGATGACGCCGCCTGATAGAATGAGCGAAAGGGTTAGACATCCAAAAGCCATCAGCCTCCAATTGCGGGCGCGGACAAGAGCGTCACCCATACGGGTGTCCCAGACCTGGGCGGCCTTCTGGTATGGGGTCTCTGGTTGAGGCGTCTGTCCATAGGATGTGGTCGAGCGCTTGAACATCAGTCTTCATCTCTCAATCATCATTGTTGAGTTTGGGGTTTTCGCCTGCAGCGGGTCGGTCGCCGTCTCGGATCGTATGGGCCGTGATGGTCGCGCCCTCCCGCAGGCGCTGTTCCCGGCGCAGTTTCTGCGCCCAACCGGGTGCACCGGAGCCTGCGGCGACAGCAGTGGCCGACGGACCGGATCCTTCAGGAACCGAGCCGCCGGTTGCCGTGAAGGATCGGCTCTGCCCTTCCGAAAAAGACTGACGCATCCCGCTTGTAGCCCGGTCCGCAACATTGCGGATGCCCCGGGCGACGGAGCCGGCGCCGGCTTTGGCAACGCCGACGGCACCGGATGCCACGGCAGCGGGGCCAGTTTGGCCGGATGTCGTCCGTGCAAGGCCATATGCACCGCTCGCGGTACCCGCTATGGAGGACGCGGCTTGTGTCGCCCGGCTCGCGCCGGACCCGAGTGCCCGGACCCCACCCAATGCCGCACTGCCGGCCGCCGCTCCACCGATGGCGAGGCCTGCCGCGGACCCGACGGCCGCACCGGCACCGAGCTGTGGCGCCCCGGAAACCAGGCCGGCCGCAATTCCCGGTCCGAAGATGCCGAGCATGAAGATGGACAGTGCGCCGAGAACCGTCGCCGCGGCCTGCTCCAGTGTGATGTCACCACCGGCGAAGGAAGACGCGAAGGTGCCGAATAGTGTAGAGCCTATGCCGACGATGACGGCCAGCACCATCAGTTTGATGCCGGCCGCCACAACGTTCCCGAGAACCCGCTCCGCCAGAAAGGCTGTCTTGTTCCACAGCGCGAAGGGAACCAACACGAAGCCGGCAAGCGTGGTCAGCTTGAATTCAAGGATGGTGATGAAGAGCTGGATCGCCAGGATGAAAAAGGCGAGCAGTACCACGACCCAGGCGAACATGAGGATCGCGATCGTGACGAAGTTCTCGAAGAAGGCGATCGGCCCCATCAGACCGGACACTTCATCGAGCAGTGGTTCGGCCGCTTTATAACCGGTTGCGGCAACGAAGCCCGGGCGCATCAGATCGGCGGTAGAAATCGGCGAACCCGTGGCCTGCAAGCCCAGCCCGGCGAATGAATTGAAGATGATCGTGGAAAGGCTGGCGAAATTGTTGAGGATGAAGGCGAAGGCACCGATATAGAGCACCTTCTTGATCAGGGCCGGTATGACAGCCTTGTCGTCGGCCATGGCCCAGAACAGTCCGGCAAGCGTGATATCGATGCCGATCAGAACTGTGGTCAGATAAGCGATGTCCGGCCCCAGCAGGCCGAAGCCGGAATCGATGTACGTCACGAAGGTGTTCGTGAACTGATCGATAACGTTGAGATCGTTCATCGCCTTTCCCCCCGAGCCAAATCAGCGCGTGTAGGCGTCGCGATCGCCGAGGAAGCGCTGGAAACGGGCTCGCGCTCTTTCGCGCGCGGCCAATGCGTCGGCGCGTTGCAGGGCATCCGCGCGCGCGGCCGCGGCGAGTTGCGTCTGCATTTGCATGGTCTGTTTGGCGGAAAAGGCGGTGAGTTGGTTGCCGGCCTGTAGCGCCTGAAGGTTGCCTGCAGCGGATTGACTGTTGGCGATCAGTCCGTCGAGAACCGGTGCATCGTCGCGGACGCGTTTCATAACCTCGGCCTGAATCTGAAGGCTGTGCTTGAACCCTTCGCGCGCCATCTCCCAGGTCCTTTGTGCGTCCCGGACGATTTGAGATGTGGAGACCGCAGCGGAATATTGTTCCGGGTACGATCGCTGGAAACTCTGGTCGATTTGGGTGACGTTATAGGCTAGCCCTTGCGCGTTCCGGATTAGGCCGTCGATCTGCTGCAAGGAAACTCGGACTTGCCCGGCGACTGACGTTGGCAGCTTGGTCAGATCTTGCGCCTGGTTGATCAGCATCTGCGCCTCGTTGGCGAGCTGCCGGACCTGATTGTTGATCTGCTGCAGGTTGCGGGCTGCGGTCAGCAAGTTCTGGCCGTAGTTCGCCGGATCGAAGACGGTCAGAGCATGGCCCGGTGTGCCGGTGGTTTGGAGACTGCCTATTCCAACGGTAATGGCAGTGAGGCCCGCGAGTATTTTGTTTTTGAAGCCGTTCATATTGCGCTCCCTTCATTGTCGTAACCCCAGCGCCAGTTGCCCCGGTCTTCTGCCAGAGTGTCGATGCGGTAGTGGTCGGTGTTGAATTCGCTCAAGGCGTAGACTGTGGCGGTGAACGGCAGAACACTGCGGTTCTGAGATCCGCCATAGACGCCGTACGAATGGCTGGACGCAAAGCTGTCGCCGAAAGCGTAGCCATCGGCGAATTCCACCAGGATGCCGCCATGGGTCATCCTGCCGATGTCATCGTTGCCGATACCGGCGTGACATCCGGAAAGGTCGACCGAGCCATCATTCCCAAAACCGAAACGCAGCATTCGGTCTGACCCGGACGCGACCGCGAGGGCCGGAAGATCGTCCGCGTCGAAACCGCAATGACCGCCGGTGGAAGTGATGCGGACTTCCGATACCCTCGGATGCGGCGGAACGCCTAGCGAACCGCGGCCCTTGTCTGCCTGTCCGTTCAACCATTGGCAGACGGTCTGGCGGGCATCGCCGTTTGCCCGGTTATGGTGCCAATCACCGGCGCAAGACGGCCCGACCGAAACCGTCGCGGCTCCCTGGGCGGTGGCCACGTTCAGAAAGGACTGTCCGCAATTGCCCAGCCAACCGCAGCCGTCGTCGTCGCCGTCAGCCGGTGCCGACTGGATGGTCGTCATCAGCGCCAGCATCATTGCTGGCAGGTTTTTGTTCCAATGCTTCATATGGTCTCTCTTCGTGAGAAACGGTTTGTTGAATGAGGTCCGCTGCCCATCCAAGGTCCTTCGCCCGCAGCCAGGAGTTGGCGAATTCTTCGCCGCCGTGCGCGGCGATCAGTTCATCGATGAGAGCGTGGTCCTGTTTGGTCGAGGCGGCGGTGAAGGCGAGCGCAACCGGCCCGAGACCAAGCTCGAACAGGCGATTGCCGGACCGCGACTGGTAGTAATAGTCGCGCTTGGGAATGGCGTGGGCGATGATCTCAATCTGGCGCTCATTGAGCCCGAATGCCTCGTAGACTTCGCGCGCCTGTGGCTCGATGGCCCGATCGTTGGGAAGGAAAATGCGTGTCGGACAGCTCTCGATGATCGCCGGTGCGATCGAACAGTTGGATATGTCAGACAGCCCCTGGGTGGCGAAGATTACCGAAACGTTCTGCTTGCGCATCGTCTTCAGCCATTCGCGAATACGTGCGGCGAACGTCGGGTTGTCGAGAAACAGCCAAGCCTCGTCGAGGATGAGCAGGGCCGGCCTGCCGTCGAACCCGGCCTCGAGGCGATGGAACAGATAGGTCAGTACGGGCAGCACCGCACCTTCGTGATGCATCAGTTCTTCCATCTCGAAGCACTGGACGCCGCGCAGCTCCAAACGATCATCGTCGGCATCGAGCAGTCGGCCATAGGGTCCTTCGAGCGTGTAGGGCAGGAGCGCCTTCCGCAGATCGCCGTGCTGCAGGAGTGCGCTCAGACCCGTCAAGGTCCGCTCCGGCTGCGGCGCAAATGCAAGGTTTGAGAGTGCTGACCAGACTGCGTCCTTGATATCGGGCGTAATCCCGACGTTCTCGTGTGCCAGCAGATCCTGGACCCACGCCTGAGCAAAGGATCGATCGGCGACGAGATCGATATTGGCCAACGGCTGGAATGCAAGCGATCCCTCGGATCCAAGGTCGAAATAGGCGCCGCCCAGACCCAGGACGGTGGCACGCGCCGAACCACCTTTGTCGAAGATCGTGATCTGTGAATCCGGGTAGCGACGGAACTGCAAGGCGATGAACGACAGCAGCACCGATTTGCCGGCTCCTGTCGGTCCAACCACCATCATGTGGCCGACATCGCCGACATGGGTGACGAGCCGGAACGGTGCCGTCTCGTTGGTGCGTACGGTTATGAGCGGCGGACCCTTCAAGTGCTCGTTGGTCGGCGGACCCGCCCAAGTCGCGGACAGCGGCATCATGTGGGCAAGATTGAGCGTGTTGATCGGCGCCTGCCGCACGTTGGCGTAAACATGGCCGGGCAGCGAAGACAGCCAGGCCTCGATTGCATTGGCCGTCTCTTCGATACTCGCAAACCCGCGTCCGTCGATGATTCGTTGAACGGCCCTGACTTTCTCCCGCGCGATCTTCGGATCACGATCCCGGACCGTGACCGTTGTCGTCACATAGCCATAGGAGACAAGGTCGCGGCCAACTTCCTGAAGGGCCTCATCCGCGTCCGCCGCCTTGTTGTCGGCATCGGTGTCGACCAGCACCGATTGCTCATTGGTCAGCACTTCCTTGATGATGGCGGCGACGGATTTGCGTTTGGCGAACCACTGCCGGCGAAAGCGGCGGATGACCTTCTCCGCCACCGGTTTGTCAAGCGAAATGAATCGTGTCACCCACCGGTACTCGAACCCCAGATGATTAAGGGCGTCGAGCAATCCCGGTGTTGTCGAACCCGGGAAGCCGAGCACGGTAAGCGTGCGCATATGTGCGTTCCCCAGCATCGGCTTCAGGCCGCCGATCACGGCGGTATCGACCAGGATGGCGTCCAGGTAGGCTGGCACTTCGGGAACGTTGATGGTTAGCCGACGGCTGGAGATGCAGCTGTGCAGGTAGGTGAGCGTTCCCGAGTCGCAGAGAAGCGAGACCTCAGGCATCAGCTGACCCAGCAGATCAATTACCCGGTCGGTCTGCTGTATGAAGCGGTCGAGATGGTCCCGGTACTCGTGCTCGTTGCTGTCGCTGGTGGTCTCGATAAGGAGCCGCTCCGCGCGGCTGACAGTCTCAGGCGGAGGGAGATAGACGAAGGTCACGAAGAAGTCGCTCTCGAACAGGGCGTCCGATTGCTCGAAATCCGCGCGGCGCTCTTCATCCACCAACCGAGAAACGGGATCGGGAAACTGTGATGCCGGATAGTCACGCGCCGGATGGCGATCGGCCTCGAAGAACAGCGCCCAGCCCGAACCGAAGCGGCGCAACACATTGTTTATACGGGCACATGTCGCGACCAGTTGCCCTTCGGTCGCGCTTTCGAGATCAGGGCCGCGAAACCGCGCCGTGCGCTGGAAGCTTCCATCCTTGTTCAGTACGACGCCGGGTGCCACCAAACAGGCCCAGGGCAGATAATCGGCCAGCAGCGTTGACCGGTTGCGGTATTCGGCCAGATTCAGCATCCGAGATGCCCCTTGTGCCGGACATGACGGACAAGGACGTCCATGAAGGCAGGGTCCTTTGTGGCCGCATAGGCCGCCGCGCTGTGGCCGAGGACCCACACGATAAGCCCGATCAGCCAAAGTTGTAGTCCGAGGCCGAGAGCCGCGGCGAGCGTGCCGTTAACGATCGCCACCGCACGCGGCGCACCACCCATCAGGATTGGCTCGGTCAAAGCGCGATGCAGGGGGATTTCGAATCCTTCGACGCTGCCAGTCGAGACGGTCATGTGATCATTGCTCCGCCGGCAAAGGAGAAGAAGGACAGGAAGAAGCTGGTTGCCGCGAACGCAATGGACAGACCAAAGACGATCTGGATCAGGCGCCGGAAACCGCCGGAGGTCTCGCCGAACGCCAGAGACAGGCCAGTGATGACGATGATGATGACCGCGATGATGCGTGCGACCGGACCTTCGATGGATTCGAGGATCTGGGTCAGGGGCGCCTCCCAGGGCATGCCTGAACCGGCGGCAAGGGCGGAGGCGGCACTCGCCACCAACAGGCCGGTGCTAGCGGCGGCAGACCCTGTATGACGTTTCAAGCCGCGGCAGTCCAAAAATGCTCTCATTTAGATTTTCCCTGGTCAGTCAGCGCGAGCGGGATGAACGAAATCGGGACCGGTGAAGCGGTATTGATCGTCGGCATCGAGGCCTTCGAGTTCGGCCACCGTTTCGACGCGCCGGTCTTGGCCGCGGCCTTTGAGGAAAACGACGATGTCGATGGCCTGTGCGATCAGCCGGCGCGGCACGGTCACGACGACCTCCTGGACGAGCTGTTCGAGCCGGTAGAGCCCGGCCTCGGCTGAATTGGCGTGCAGGGTTGTAATCCCGCCCGGATGGCCGGTGTTCCAGGCCTTGAGCATGTCGAGGGCTTCACCGCTACGCACCTCTCCGACGATGATGCGGTCCGGGCGCAGCCTAAGGGTCGATCTCACGAGATCGGCCAAGCTCGCGACGCCGGGTTTGGTCTTGAGTGCCACGCAGTCCTCGGCCGCACAGTGGAGTTCTCGGGTATCCTCGATCAGGATCACCCGGTCTCCGGTCTCGGCCACCTCCGCCAGCAGCGCATTGACGAGCGTTGTCTTGCCCGAGCTCGTGCCTCCGACGACGAGAATGTTTTTTTGCTGCCTGACCGCCGAGCCCAGACTTTGCGCATGGTCATCTCTCAGGATGCCGGCGCTGACATAGTCGGCAAGCCGGTAGAGAACGTGCGCCGGCTTGCGGATGGCAAAACACGGCGCCGGCGAAACCGGCGGCAACAGTCCTTCAAAGCGCTCACCGGTTTCGGGTAGTTCCGCCGAAACGACTGGCCGGCTCGCATTGCAGTCCTGACCCGTATGACTGGCGACCAGACGAATAACCCGTTCGGATTCCGCGGCGCCAAGCGTTGTGCCGGTATCAACCCGGCCCCGCCCGTGGCGGTCCAGCCAGAGCTTGCCGTCCGGGTTGACCATGACCTCAATCACCTTGGGATCGATTAGCGCCGACGTGATCACGGGTCCCAACGCGGTTTTGAGCATGATGCGCTGGCGGCCTGCCATGGAAGGGAGCGGATTGTCAGTCATCGAGCCTCTCCCCATGCGGGTTTACTTCCGTGACAGTCAGGCCTTCGCGCACGGCCGTAAGCGCATCGATCTCGGCTTGACTGAAGAAGTCGTTTTCTTCCGCGGTGATCTCTTCCAAGACATCCCGGATCATGTTCTTGCCGCCCGCGAGCCGGCGTCCGAGTTGCGACGTGAAATACTCGAAGCGCTCCTTGCCGAGCGCGCGGGCGGCATCCTGGTCCGCATCCGGGAGGGGCGGCGTCACGGTCAGGAAGAAACGCACGAAGAGCGCAAGCGTCTCTGTCGTGATGGTGAGGTTACGTTCCAGCCGGTCGTACTGTCGCGTCAGCCGGTCCAGTCTGCGGATCAGGGCGCCATCGCGCTGGTCGTCGAACTCCTTGGAAAAGAAGCCCAGCAGGGCCGCTTCGACGACGGCGGCCTTGGTGACACCCGGTCGCCTGGCTGCCGTTTCGACCTTCTCGAACAAGTCGTCGCTGACATGGACATTGAGGCGGGGTTTCATGGGCTTACCTCGTCAGAAGCTCGGGATCAGGTCGTCGTCGGCCTGATCTCCAACACTGGTGTTCATGGCATGGGCACGCCGAACCGTTGTCGTGTTGCGAGCCAGTTGATCCATGCGTTTCGAGTCCGCCGGATCGAACTCGTCATCAAGAAGGCGGGCATCGGGTGCGCGTTCCTGTTCGGCAGGTGCCTGGGCTTCCTCGATCAGTGCCGGATGGCGCTTCAATCCGCTCTCGTCATCCTCACTGCCGGAGACCAGACCGGACCACGGCAATGCGAGTTGTTTGTGCATGCCGCGCACATGGCCCGACCAATCGTCCGTCCGAGGCGACGGACGATCCCCATAGGAATCATCCGCCGCCAGGTCGGGCGGGGAGCACACCCGACGGGTGAAATTGCCGTCTTGGAAATAGCGAAGCTTCTTGGCCCGGATCGGGGGCTGCCCTGACACCATGATGATCTCTTCGTCCGCGGGCAGCTGCATGACTTCGCCCGGCGTCAGTAGCGGGCGGGCGGTCTCCTGGCGCGAGACCATGACATGGGCGAGCCAGGGTGCGAGCCGGTGACCGGCATAGTTGCGCTGGGCTCTGAGCTCAGTTGCTGTCCCGAGCGAGTCTGAGATGCGCTTGGCGGTGCGCTCGTCGTTGGAGGCGAAGGCAACCCGCACATGGCAATTGTCCAGGATCGAGTTGTTCTCGCCATAGGCCTTGGAGATCTGATTGAGTGATTGCGCGATCAAAAAGCTGCGCACCCCATACCCGGCCATAAAGGCGAGTGCGCTTTCGAAGAAGTCGAGCCGACCCAATGCCGGAAACTCGTCCAGCATCATCAGCAGCTGATAGCGGTGCTTCTTGCCCACCTGGCCTTCAAGTCGCTCCGTTAGTCGCCGGCCGATCTGGTTGAGTACCAGGCGGACCAACGGTTTCGTGCGCGAGATGTCCGAGGGTGGGATGACGAGATAGAGCGAGACCGGGCGTTCGGCATCCATCAGATCGGCGATGCGCCATTCGCACCGTGATGTGGTCTCGGCGACGGTCGGATCGCGATAGAGCCCGAGAAACGACATGGCCGTCGACAAAACGCCGGAACGTTCATTCTCAGACTTATTCAGAAGTTCGCGCGCGGCTTGCGCGACAACCGGATGGACTTCTGGCGCCTCTTCAGTCCCGAGATGATTGGTGCTCATCATCACCCGCAGCGTGCGCTCGAAGGACCGTGACGGGTCGGACAGAAATGCCGCCACGCGTGAGAGTGTTTTTTCCTCTTCGGCGTAGAGGACATGCAAAATGACGCCAACCAGAAGCGAGTGGCTGGTTTTTTCCCAATGGTTGCGCCGTTCGAGAGCGCCTTCCGGATCGACGAGAATGTCGGCGATGTTCTGGACGTCACGGACTTCGTTGCGGCCCTTGCGCACCTCCAGCAGCGGATTGTATTTGGCGCTTTTCGGATCGGTCGGATTGAACAGTAGGCAGTGGGAGAAGATCGAACGCCAGCCGGCGGTCAGCTGCCAGTTCTCACCCTTGATGTCGTGAATGACGGCGGAATAAGGCCAGGTGAGTAAGGTCGGAATGACGAGCCCGACACCTTTGCCCGACCGAGTCGGGGCGAAGCACATGACATGTTCAGGACCGTCATGGCGAAGGTAGCTGCGCTTGAACGCTCCAAGAAAGACGCCACTCGTTCCGAACAGACCGGCGCGGTTGATGTCGGTGTCCCCCGCCCAGCGTGCGGAGCCATAGGTCGTCACCAGGCGCGACTGCCGGGCACGCCAAAGCGAACCAGCGATGGCGACCAAAACACCGAACACCCCGCCTGAGGCCGCCACGAGACCGGCTTGACTGAAGACGTGGGGCGCGTAGGGCTCAAAGGCGTACCACCACTCAAATAGCCGCCAGGGAAAATAGACCGGATAGTCGGCGACCGAGAACCAGTCCGGACCCAGACGCGGCTGGTATCCCAATTGAGCGGCGGTCCACTGTGTGGCACCCCACAGTGCGCCGATCACGATCGCGAAGACGATCAGGATTTGCCCTATGAGCAGTTTGGTCGGGGTCATTGTTTCCTTGCCGATTCCGGGGGCAAATGCCCGCGTTGAATTCGGCAAAGGATCACTTTGATTTTAGGTTTTATTCAACAATATTACTTCCAACGTGATCCATCTGTGTTCGGAAATTCAAGCGTGATCCAAACTTAGCCAACGAAATCTACAGAAATCATCGATCAAACGAAAAAATATATTTGTTCTGATTGTGCATAAGAACAAAGTCAGTCGCATGAAATGTCCACCCCAAGGGGCGCACTCCAACTGGATGGAATGAGGTGGCCATTCAGGTTTTTGGGCCAATTCGTGCCCGAAAACGAGCGAGCAATGAAGTCAATCTATTCTGAGTTCGCAAACCGACGTTTTCAACGATATGGGCGGCAAGCGGACCTTCGCTGTGCATGCAAACATTCGGTTCACGAGGTTTGAAGCGGACGTTCAGATCAGTTCTCGATCTTCAGTCTTGCCGCGCCACGGTAGTACTGCTCGGGCTCCGAAGCGGTAGGGCAGAGTCCGTTCGCTGTAGCAGGTACCCTGAATGTAAGCGCGCTCGTGCCGACGGTCACTGGCTCCGCTAGGCACGACGTATCTCGATCGCTGTCTCGCACAGAGAAATGCCTGACGCATGCGCAATGATCCTGCAAAGTCCTTCAGTCTCGAAGTAGGCGCCGATCGGAAAACAGAAGCTGGTAGTCATAAGTCCATCTTCACGCCCGGCAGCTCCTACCGCGATTCGCGCTTTCTCCTCTCCGTCGAAGAACAAGCTGACGAAATAGCCTGTCCTCTCGTCGGGTCGCTTCGTGACTGCGGTGAGCACGTTGAAAACGATCTCAGCCGGCAGATCGCGCACATCCATCGCACTCAAGGCAAATCGACTGACTGCGTGAGCGCCGTTCTCGATGGCCGCGCCTTCGACGAATGTGAGGCAGCAGACTCTTACACCCCTCGATATAGCGGCGGCATCGATCTCGGACACGTCCTCCGGTAGATAGCTGTCGCCTGACAGCCCTCCGCCGACCTTGGGCGTGACCGGCTCGGTGCTGCCGTCAGGCGCGATCTTCGCCATGTAGCTCGGGCCACCGATCTCTCCGGGCAGGCGTGCGCCTCGGCCGACTACGACGCGATAACTACCTGCATCCAAAGTATGGGTGTCCATATGAGTGTCGCCTCCGTCACCGCCTCTGCAGCCAACGGCGTCACGGCCTATGGCAGGGGCTCCGCTCCCTCCGGAGCCGGGCGGGCGGGCGTGCGGGGTGCCGGGCTGCACCTCGCTCCATGGCATGAGTTCCGAGTCGTCCGCCAGCCTGCCGCCAATAGTAACGCGTCCGCCATCTCCGCCTCTGCCGCCTTGGGCATTGGCCCCGATCGCGGGGCCACCGCCGCCGCCGGCGCCTGGAGCAGCGCCTCCTTCGCCGCCAAGGTTCACCGTTTCGGCCGCGATGATCACGTTTGTCTGCGCGATTGCTTCTAGGTCGTCCGGAGCGAGCGGGCTGCCATTCTGCCCCTCCTGCTCAGCCTTCCACGCTTTCAGCATGACTGGCGTGTAGTATTTCTCGTTGCGGCGATCATCCACGACTGCGTGGTGTTTGCGGCACAGAAGCACGAGGTTGCAGTCGCCTCTGTTATCTTCTTCGCTTTGGGACGCGTCCCACCTCGGGCCGTTCTCTCGCCGAGAGCGAATGTGGCATACCTCGCTATTGCAAATCTTTACTCCCGTATTCTCATCGACCTCGATGTGGGGCTCCGTGCAACCAGGGAACGCGCAGTGCCGACTGCTACCGAAGAGCTTGTAGACCGTTGAGTCCGTCGGTTTGCGATGCTCCATTCACGTTCTCGCTTTCACTCTAATAGTTTGCCGGCGATCGCTTCGAGTGCTTGGTCCAGTTGGCACCATAGTGACTGCCGCAATTGACAGCCACAGCGTGCCAATCCCGAAGCCGCATATTGCACCGCATCAGGCGGCTCTGAGCCCGTTTGAGACCTTCGGAACTCAAGTTCGCGCGGTAAGCACGGCCCTTGCCGGACGTTCGTGTTGCTCGGCCGTTGTGCGAAGCAATTGACCTGAATAGGTCGTTCGATAGCTCACTCGGCTGGCAGAACTGCACACGCATTATCGCCAACTTGCCCCGAATGTGTATAGCCCTGGCGGCTCTTGAAACCGACGGTAAACGGCCTCAATGGAGATCTTGTTTGCATATATTGTGTCAGGATTGGGTCGCAGAGCTAAATGTGGTATCGAGTAGGTTTGAGTTCAGAAACAGCAGTCAAAGGCCGTCTGGGGGGACGGTGATAGGTTCGTAAATGAGCATACTTGCAGGATTTGTTGGGATCGATCGCCATGATGATCCAAGGATTCGTGACTTAAGCGGTGCCACGCGGGACGCAACCGCGCTATGGGCGATGTTCTCGGACTCACTCAATGATTTGCAGGCTTCTCTCCTGATTGATGATCAGGCGACGCGGGCGGGCGTGGAGGCGCTGCTGGCGGGAACTCTGGACAAAGCGGGTGAAGATGATGTCGTACTGCTCAGCTTCGCCGGGCATGGGACGCGGGATCACCGGCTGGTGGTGGCTGATACTCAATATGATTCGGTGCCGGGCAGCACCATCGACATGGGCGATTTGGCGGCGCGATTTAAGGCATCAAAAGCCAAGGTAGTCATTTGCCTTCTGGATTGTTGTTTCAGCGGCGGGGCGCCCGCCCGTGTTCTGGATGACGCGCCGGGAGTGCGGGATATCGGCACACCATTGGCGGATGTGGCAGGCAATGGGCGCGTCCTATTTTCAGCCTGCAACGTCGACGAACTAGCGTTGGAAGACCCGGGCAGCCGCCACGGCATATTCACAAATGCGGTGCTTGACAGCCTGCAGGAGGCGGAAGCGCCGGTCAGCATTCTGGGCATTGTCGATAACGTGGTCAGACAGGTGCGCGCTGACGCGGCGCGCCAGGGCCATAAGCAGACGCCGGTTGTTTTCGGTCACATCGAAGGGGAAGTTCGCTTCCCTGCGATCCGGCGCGGTGAGATCTACACGAACCACTTTCCCGAATATGGCGGCGTCGAGGTCGGCACGGCGTTCTCAGACTTGGCAGCATACGGCGTTCCGGACGAAGTCATCGAGCTGTGGACAGAACGATTCCCGAACGGGTTGAACGCCCTTCAGCGCGAGGGCATCAACGATTTTCGGGTGCTTGACGGAAACTCGCTGCTTACGGTTGCGCCGACCAGTGCCGGTAAGACCTTTATCGGGGAGTTGGCTGGAATCAGGGCGATTTCGCAGGGCGAGAAGGCGGTCTTCCTGTTGCCGTACAAGGCTCTCGTCGATGAGAAATACGAAGAATTCAACGAGCTGTACGGCAATCATCTGGGATTGCGTGTGGCGCGGTGCAGTGGCGACTGGCAGGACCAGACGGGGACAATTCTGCGCGGCAAGTACGATATCGCGTTCTTCACCTATGAAACGTTTCTGGGGCTGGCCGTGGCCTCGCCATACATGCTCGGGCAAATCGGGCTTGTGGTAGTGGATGAAGCGCAATTCATTACGGATGAACGGCGCGGCATCATCGTCGAGCTGCTGCTAACAAACCTGATCAGCGCGCGGGCGCGTGGGATAGAACCGCAGATTGTCTGCCTGAGTGCCGTGATCGGTACCACGAACGGATTCGAGAAATGGCTGGGTTGCCAAGTGCAAATTGCGACGGAACGCCCGGTGCCGTTGACGGAAGGGGTGATGGATCGCTCGGGGACGTGGCAACATCGCAATGCTGCCGGGGAAGCGGAGGCAATGGAACTCATACCGGCCTGGGAAATCCGGCAACGCAAGAAGAAGGCGAGTTCGCAGGATCAGATCGTGCCACTGGTGCGCAAGCTGGTCCAGGATGGCGAGAAGGTGCTGGTGTTCAGAAACCACCGCGGCCGGACGGCGGGGTGCGCTGAGTATCTGGCAGGGGAACTGGGCTTGCCATCGGCGAAGGCCGCTATTGATGCATTGCCGCAACTGGATAACACAGATAGCTCGGCGCGGCTGCGGCGCGCTTTGGGCGGGGGCACGGCTTTCCATACAACCGATTTGAAACGGGAAGAGCGGAGCGTGGTGGAAGCGGCGTTCCGCGACCCGGACGGGCCGGTGCGTGTGCTGGTGGCGACGACGACGGTGGCGGCGGGCGTTAACACCCCCGCATCGACGGTGATTGTCGTAGAAACAGAATTCAGGGCACGGAATGGGCCGGTGCCCTTTGCTGTCGGGACATACAAGAACATGGCAGGCCGTGCCGGGCGCCTCGGTTTTGAACCGCAGGGGAAGGCAGTGGTGCTGGCGGATACGGGAATGGAACGTAACCGGCTCTACCGCCGATATGTCGAAGGGGTGCCGGAGCCGATCACATCATCGTTCAAGGAACGTGAACCGGAGACATGGCTGATTCGTCTGCTGGCGCAAGTGCAACGGGCGACGCGGGAGCAGGCAGTAGAGTTGATCGCCAATACGTTTGGCGGTTACCTTGCAAACCTAAGGCAGCCGGGCTGGATTGCCTCGATGGAGGCGCAGCTGCAGGATTTGCTAGCTCGCATGGAAGCTGACGGATTGGTAGAAGATGATGGTGACGGGCATATCCGGCTGAGTGTGCTCGGGCGAGCGTGCGGTGAGTCCCCATTGGCGCTGCGGTCGGCAATGCGTTTGATCGAAATGTTGCGACAGATAGCTCCGGACGAGCTGACACCTGAGAAGCTGATGGTGCTGGTGCAAACGCTGCCGGAACAAGATGACCGCTACACACCGATGGGGCGGGAGAATGCAGAATCCGCAAGGGCTGGAGAGGCGGCGCGGCGTTTCAGCCATGAGATTTCGCGACTGCTCCAGCACAGGGCTCCCGCCAATAACGGTTACTATGCCCGGTGCAAGCGTGCGCTCATACTCGGGGATTGGACAGATGGTGTGGCGGTTGAACTCATCGAAGACCGCTACACGGCAAATCCGTTTGTGCCCGTGCGACACGGCGATATTCGAGGGCTTGCCGACACGACACGGTTCTATATGGCGTCAGCGGCGCGGATTGCGTCGATCGTCTATGGCGGGGCCGGGCCGACTGAGGAAGAGATTGGTCTTCAACTGAAACGTCTGGATCTCGGTTTGCCGGGTGACAGCCTGTGGCTGACGGATCTCGGCGTTGGACTGGCTCGTGGCGAATGCCTGGCCTTGCGTGATGTCGGCGCACAGACCGCCGAAGAGCTTGAGGCGGTGTCCGAGGCGCAGCTAGAAGCATTGGTGGGAGCCACGCGGGCGAAAGAAATCCGGCTATCGCTGCAGACGGTTAACGAAGGTGCATAGTAGTGATGCTCAAGGCGGGTAACTCCCTTCTACCGAGTTCAGCAGCATCTCATAAGGCCAATTTATCTCCATTTGTGTTTCCTGAATGGATCGCAGAAAAAGCGAACTTCCGCTTTCGCCCAGAGCAACCACCACTCCCGCACTGCCGCGAATGTTAGGTTCACGCCCAACCTGCCACTTAGGGCGCCATCGATAAAAGTCTCAAAGGTCTGCATTGCCGAACTCTGGCTATGCGAGTTAGCGAAGGCGCAGCGAATGTCTGCTACGCGGAATCAGCTCGGTGTCTGTCGAATGGCAGCTTCGGGCCGAAAGTTCTCGATTTTTTCGGCGCCACCACCGCAAGTCCTATCACTTGGCTTTGCTTGTAAGCTCTTGAAGCCCTCAGCTTATACCGAAATTGATCATTATAAGACCCGCGAGAGAATTTCTTGGGTACTTAAATACCCATATATTTGACTCTTCGATGCTCATCTGCCTATATTGAGCACATAAAGATCCATGGAGCATGCTCGTGGGCCTTATTTTGCCCAATGAGGTGGTGAGACATGAAGCGGACACGCAGCTACTCCCGCGTCACGAAGCAGGCGCTTTCGATCTTAGGCAAGCTCATCAAGGTGGGCCGGACCGAGCGTGGCCTGACGGCAGCGGAACTTGCCGAGCGGGCCGGTATCACGCGTAAGACGCTGCGCAAGATCGAGTATGGCGAGCCAGGACCTGAGGTGGGCATTGCGTTCGAGGTCGCCACTCTCGTTGGCGTCCGCCTGTTTGAATACGATGAGCGCACCCTGCAGATGCACAATACGCGTCTTGATGAGAAGCTGACACTGCTCCCGAAGAGCGTCCGGCCTTCCAAGACGGAGGTCGATGATGACTTCTGATATGGCTGATCCTGATCAGGCCTATGTTTGGATTTGGCTGCCGGACGAAACCGAACCGATTGTTGCCGGCCGGCTGATGCGCGATGGCGAGCGTCTCACCTTTACCTACGGTACCAGCTACCGCGGTAACAAGAACGCCATTCCGATCTACGAGCCTGAGCTCCCTCTGCGCGAAGGGCTGATCGAACCGATGAACGGCTTGATGATGCCAAACTGCATACGTGATGGCTCGCCGGATGCGTGGGGCCGCCGGGTGATCATCAATAGGCTTACGGGCAAGAAGCCGGATGCTGGCGATGTCCTGCAGATCAGCGAGCTCACCTACCTGCTGCGCTCAGGCTCCGACAGGATCGGCGCGCTCGATTTCCAGCAATCCGCTACGGAATACGTCCCGCGCCTTGCGGCAGAAGCGAGCTTTGAGGAACTTTTGGAAGCGGCCGAGCGGATCGAAAAAGGCCTGCCGCTTTCACAAGCACTCGACCAGGCCCTCAATCACGGCACTTCAGTTGGCGGCGCCAGACCGAAGGCGCTAATCGAAGATGGGGACAGTAAACACATCGCAAAGTTCTCGGCCAGCAACGACCTCTATAGCGTCGTGAAGGCTGAATTCATCGCCATGCGCCTTGCCGCAAGGGCGGGCCTTAACGCCGCTCACGTTGATCTCACGCACGCTGCCGGCAAGGATGTTCTGCTGATTGAGCGTTTTGACCGCGAACGCACCGATGCCGGCTGGACGCGCCGGGCGATGGTCTCGGCGCTCACCATATTCGGCCTTGATGAGATGATGGCGCATTACGCTTCTTATGAGGACCTCGCCGAGACGATCCGCCACCGTTTTACAAAGCCAAAAGAGACGCTCAAAGAGCTCTACGGGCGCATCTGTATCAACATACTGTGCGGAAACACGGATGATCACGCACGCAATCATGCGGCGTTTTGGGACGGCAAGATGCTGAGCCTGACACCGGCTTATGATCTTTGCCCGCAGGGACGCGCTGGAAACGAGGCCACGCAAGCGATGCTCATCAAGGGCGATGAGCGTCACAGCACGCTTGCAAACTGTTTTAATGCTGCCCCGGCATTTCTGCTCACCGAAGCCGAGGTCATAGCGATCATCGAAGGCCAGATTACAGCGATTGCGGAGCACTGGACTGAAGTATGCGATGAAGCATCGCTCTCAGCGGCAGATCGCACACTCTTTGCCGGCCGGCAGTTCTTGAATGCCTACTGCGTCGAAGGTCTTGCGTCAGAGCATGCGACACTTGTGTCAATGTTCGAAGACGCCAGAGCGCACATCATCGCCTAGAGCATTTTGAATTCACTCCCAGTCATATTCGGCTGCTGCGAAATAGTTTTGGCATTCGATGGGAGTGAATGCGTCGAGGGCGTTGGCGATGACGTTCCACAGTTCGTCGACGGTTCGTGCGGCGGCCTTGCGGAGGATGGCCTTGAGTTTTGAGAAGGCCATTTCGAGGGGATTGAAGTCTGGCGAATAGGGTGGCAGATAGAGAAGGTGCGCGCCGGCCCCCTCTATCGCGTGCCGGACACCTGTCACCTTGTGTGCCGGCAGATTGTCCATGACGACGATATCGCCAGGCATCAGTTCCTTGATCAGGACTTGTTCGACATAGGCCAGGAACGCGGCGCCATCCATCGGACCGTCGAGAACCATTGGTGCCATCAGGCCGGAGCGGCGTAACCCTGCCGTGAAGGTCGTCGTCTTCCAATGACCATGCGGTACGGACGCACGGCAGCGCTCCCCGCGTGGCGCGCGGCCCCTGAGCCGCGCCATCTTCGTAGTCGCACCGGTCTCATCAATGAAGACGAGGCGATCAGGATCCAGATCGAGCTGGCCCTCAAACCACAGCCGCCGGGCAATCAGCACATCCTCGCGGCTTTGCTCCGAAGCATGCGCCGTCTTTTTTTGTACGTGATCCCGCGACGGCGTAAGAAATACCAGATCGTCGTGGGATCGACCCGCAGTGACTGTTCGCTCTCAAGGCGCTCGGCCATCTCCGCAAGGGTGATGTCTGACTTCTCATTGATGATCCCCAGCAGGAAATCCTCATGGACATCCAGCATCGAGCCACCCTGATTGCCTTGGCGCCGGGCTTCAACGCTTCCCGTCGCACGCCAATGGCGATGCCAGGTGCCAGCCGTCGACTCTCCAATCGAAAAGCGACGCGCCGCCGCCCGCGTCGACATGCCTCCCTCGATCGCATCAATCACACGCTGTCGAAGATCCGAGCCGTAAGATCGCGCCATTCATGCCTCCATCAAAGTGATGGAAGCCTATGAATCACCCAAATCACGAAAAGGGAATCCCAAATCGACTCTACGTCAGATCAAAACGCTCTAGTGCCGATCAAGATCATCATCAGCATGCCAATCATCGTCACCATGACGTTGTTCGTGACCAAGCTGATCATGCCGATCATCGCGCTTATTACCTTCCCGGCCCGCCAAGAGGATCGAGGCCACCGCCACCAGAACAGCCGCTATCCCCGCCATGATCGTCGGGATTATCCCCATGATCTTGATCGTGATCATCGTCGCGAAGAAACAGAGAGCGCCCGCAGGACCGGCGACAAATGTGTCGCAGCGGATATATGACGGTCAACGTCCGCTTTGAGAAAGTCGCACTGCAGGATCATGTCAGGCAACGAACGGCGGCAAAGGGCCGAAACCTCCATTTGGTTGAGGGTCCGCATAATTCAACGCCGTCAGCTCTGCGTGTCACCCGATCCCAATTCCACGTTTCTTGCCGAAGTCGAAGGCGACGGATGATCCGCGCATCGTCGCGCTTATAGATTTTCCTCGATGGCGTTCGAGAACGGGCCTCCAAGGCACCAGCGTAAACTCCTTGGACTTTTCGACGATGGCGAACTTGCCGCTGGCGAGACGCAGAGGTTTTCGATAGGTGCCTTCAATCCGTTCGCCATCCTGCAGCGGAGCAAACTCTAGCCCTGCCTCTTTGGCGAGTCTGTTGCCGGCTTCGACAAGCTCCCGCCGCTGCAACACGCGAAGCAGATTCTTTTGGTAGCGGATGGTGTCCCCTTGGCGTTCGGCGAGTCCATGTTCGATGAGATAATCCTGGCGCTGCTGCAGCCCTCGTTTGGTTTCCGTTCCAAAGCCGCTTCCTCGCAGCGCGGTCGGTTCCCTGGAGAGCAACTGGCGATCAAGCCAGGTTGCGCCGTTCGCTTTGATCTGGTTCTCGATCGACAGGAACGACAAGGTCACGATCCGGCGCGGATATCGCGCTCGCTTTTCGGTTAGTTTGGAAACACGTGCCTCGAAGTCTTCGGGTACTTCCCAACTGCCGTCCGGAAACCTGCGAACCACATTGGACCGTCTGAGCGCTTCCAGCCGCCGCACATGCGCCCGAACGTAGTCCGGTGAAGCTGACGGATCATGAGCCCGGTGCGCATCTTCCGAATAGAGCCCGTCATTGACTTGCGCCACGTCCACTATCGTCCGGTCGGAAGGCCTTGGTCCGCGCTCCGCCGGCCGCACCTCGATCACCGCCCCTCTTGGCAAATCTTCCAGGTCCTGGTCGGGACCAAGCGCCACGTAGTGCACGCGGCCATCGGCGCCGTCGATGATCGTATAGTGCCTATCGTTCAATTCATCGTGGAGACCAGTGGCCAAAACTGCGCCTGTGATGGTTGGCGCGTCCGCATCGGACGGATCGTAGATCGAACAGTTCGCTGCCGGCACATCGCGGCCGGCATTCTTCACGGCGCGGTGCACGGTCTTGATGATATCGCCGCGCTCTCCAATTCGTCTGAGCGTTCCTTCGATGTCAGCGGCGAGCAGCCACTGCCCGGGACGCTCTTCGCGTGCAAGGCCGAGCCTTTCGAGCACACGTAAACGACCGACCCGCGTCGCCTGCGTATCTTGTCCGGGTTCCGAACGATTGCCGCTTCGCACATCGAGCCGGCCGTCTTCCGTATTGCGGACCAAGATCCGATCGATCTCCGTGTAACGGTGCTGATCGACTTGCCGCTCGAGTCGACGGTGTAGTTCAACCTCGGTATGCGGGCCGAGTTCGATGGTCAGAAGTTCGCTGGCCCGGCGCCGCATGCCATGGGACATGTAGTCCCGCGCAATGATCAGATCCTTGCCGAGTTCATCTGTCCCGCGCAGCACGATGTGCGTATGCGGATGCTCGGTGTTGAAGTGATCGACGGCAACCCAGTCCAGCCTGGTACCGAGATCACTCTCCATCGTGTTCATTAAGTCGCGGACGAACGGCTTGAGATCGGCGAGCTCCGCTCCATCCTCGGGTGACACGATGAACCGAAACTGATGCCGGTCACCTTCGCCGCGCTTCTGGAACGCGGCGCCGTCGGCATTGTCGCTCTCGCTGTCATACAGCCGGCCGGGTTCATGGTCCTTCGAGACGCCGTCCCGTTGGATGTATCGGAGGTGCGCGCGGGCAGCACTGATGCCCGTTCCATCTCGGGCACCGGCGAGCTTGACGATCCGTGACTTGATGACGACACGGCGATAGGCCGGCCCGAAACGGCCTCCCGCGCGGCGGCGTTGCATGAACCCGTTGCCCCGTCCGATCCTGGCGCCTGAGAACCGGCTCCGGCTTCCGGATGACATCGAGCCTCTCGCGCCAGAGGCCGACATGTGATGAAGCACGCGACTGACATAGCTCTTGGCGCGCTTTCCGCCGAGACTGCGGATGCGACCGAGCCCGGGCCTGAAGAGATCGTCTGTGTCGTCGGTCATGACCAATCACTCAGATAGGTCTCGGTTTGAGCGATCGAAAGCGGCAAACCGAATTTGCACCACGAAACTATCAACAATATCAGCGATCTAATATCGAACACCTGCACGGCGTCCTTTGGCGTTGGTGCAGGTAAGCCGGATGTGCAGACAATGGCTTAGGGTGCTCTTGCACCATGCCCTTTTATCTCGCCCTCCTAATCGGGTGGCCAACTTCTTCAGCTATAAGCGCTTTTTTGCCTCTTCTATTTGGACCGTCTTTGCGTAGTCTTCATTCGTGTTCCCGTTGGCCCTTGCATTATACTTCCGCGTTGCTTTGCCGTAAATCAATGCGATCCATGCGCTCCTTCGGGCTCGGCCATCTCCTCTCAAGATGCCGGCCCACGCTCTTGATCTGATCGCGGACCGGGCCGTCCAAGCGCTCAAGGGCGCGCTCGTTCGATGCCGAACGGCGCAGGCAAGATAGCGGACAGACCCGGTCCAAACGTCCCTGCAAGGGACGCTTCCCACGCGCGGGGAACTGAAGAACCTATGGTCGGGATTTCGTTTCAAGGCGTTCCTTTTGGACGATTCAACACGCGTTTGATGGGTGCGTCAGGCCATCTTCGGCGGCGTCAATCGCAGCTTCTCAACAACTTTTGCGCCCTTGCCAAAGCGGAACTCGGTGCCGTCAATCCACATGCGATGCAGGATCACCGCAAGCTTGCGCGCGACCGCGACAATCGCGTTCATCATGCTCGTCCGCTTGGCAATCCTCAGTCCCCAGGCCTTGATAGCCGACCACTTGCGCGTGCGGATCAGCAGGCTCGCGGCAGCCTCGCACAGCGCCCCGCGCACCTCCCGGTCGCCCTGCTTTGTGATCCGCCCTTCGCGGTCGATTGTGCCGGACTGCCATCGCTTGGGTGTCAGGCCGAAGTGTGCGCCGACCGTCCGGGACCGCCTGAAGCGCAGCGGGTCATCGACGCCGGCACGGAATGACAAAGCCGCGATCGGCCCAACGCCTGGCACCGTCATGAACCGCCGGCACACCGGGTCTTTCCTGACGATATCAAGAACGAACTTGTGCAGAGTATTGTAACCATCGAGCATGTTCTGTCGCACCGTCAGCATGGTTACGATAAAGGCCTCCAGACCCTCATCACTTTCATCCAGAAGGTCCCGGATACGCGCCTCGAACCGCCCACGCGAGACCTGTCCGACGCGTAAGCCAAACGCTCTGAGCGTGCCGCGGATATGGTTTTCCATGTCGATCAACTTGCGCTTCAACAGCCGGCGGTTGGCCAATAGCATGCGTAAGCGCTGGCTCTCCGGGCTTTTCACGTGGACCGCGCGATACCATCCCATGCGCCTCATCTGGGCGATGCCTTGAGCATCGTTTCTGTCGGTCTTGTTGCGCTGAGCCCCCATGGCCGCACGGGCGTGGCGGGCATCAACGACGATCGCCGGAAAGCCCGACTCGGCAAGCTCGTCATGCAGCCACGAGCCGAGAGACGAGGCCTCCAGGCCGACGCGCTCGAGGTCGGCGTCATGATCGGCAAGCACACAGCTGATGGCTTGTGGATCGGTCGCGACCTTGGTTTCTCGCACCGTCTTGCCACTTTCATCGACGATACAGATATGGGTTTCTTCCAGCGATATATCGAGGCCGGCATACAGGTTCATGAGCAGGATCTCCTTGTCCTCAAAGATTCAATCGAACGCTGAAGACTGCCGGCTTGATCGAGATTCGACACCATCAACAGTGCCCCAATCTCGACCTGACCCGATTACGAGAGCCCTCCGCTGCCTGAGACGTCTTTCACGCGCCGATTCCTTCCGGGCACTGGATCGGCTTTGCTTGCGTTTCCGCAAAGGTAACCGCAGCCGCGTCGCCCGTCCCATGATCAGCCGGCGATCGACGGGGCCGAAATAGCGCCCATCGAAGGAATACGGATGGTTCTGAAGCAGGAAGACTCGATCCTCTGACAAGATGTGGCAGCCTTGCCAGACAGGCATCGGCCGCCCTGAACGATCGCTTGCCTGGGCTTCGGCAACGGTGTTTGCGTTGATCGAGATGCGTGTTGCTTCACGGCAGATTTCATCGCCCTCGACGCCCATGACGCGCTTGATCAGCGGAATTTCGGGTGGCAAATAGCCCCGTTCCCCAACAAGCGCGCGGACCCGCATCGGTATCTGAACGAGGACGAAGTCACCCCGTTTGATGGGCTGGTCGTCGAGCCAATACAGGCCCGGCGGCGCGCTCTCGGAAGCATTGTAGATCAGCTTTTTCGGTATGCCGACCGCCGACGCCAGCCCCAAAGCGATCACCGGTACAGCCGTTACAAGCAGGGTTGCGCCCTTCATGACGCGACCCGCCGCGCCGCCCTATAGGCGGCATGCTGAGATTGTGTATAGGGTCGGATCGGTCGCCTGGCCGCGATCCGATTATGGACGTGGCGGTAGTAGTCCGGCGACACGTCAGCGGGCTCGAAACCCGCCGCTTCGAGCACGTCGATCTGCAAAAGTGCGTGCTTGACCTTCGTGTTCCCGGTCGTGAGCAAAAGGACTGCCCCGCCTGGATGGACACCCTCTATGCGGCTCAGGATCAAGGAGGGCTCGGCAGTCTTGACGATGGTGAAGCGCCAATCCCGGGTGCCGTATTCGTTGGCCCGCCAGCGGACATACCCGAAGACCTGGCCCGGCCCGAACAGCGCGAGCGAGCGGCGGCGGTCGAGATCGTGCTGCCCGTCGGGTGTGCCGAAACGCAGCCAATGGTTCAGATATTCCGGGTAAAACACGATCTCGACCCACGTGAAATACTCAGACATCGGACGTCGAATCCTTCTTCCGCATGTCGGACCACGCCATGAGGTCGTCGATGTGGTAGCGGACATGACGCCCATGCTTGCGGTATTGCGGGCCGCCGCCATAGACGCGCATTTTCTCCAGTGTGTTCGGCTTGAGCTTCAAGAAGTGCGCCGCTTCTTTTGTCGTAAGAAAAGGCCCTTCGTGTACCGCTCGAGAATCAGTCATGGTCATAGCTCCTCCGGCTTCGGCGAATTTGCTCTATCGGAAAGAAGCGTGGGCCGGCGCAGCCTCTGACGGCAGCATCGTTCGAGGGGGTTCGCGAGAACGATACCCCTGCGTGGACATCGCAACGGTCATGTGAGCAGCGATCTGTATCCGCCCTCCATCATACGAAAGCCCCGTTTGACGCTGCGGATGGCGCGATTTTTCATGGTCTGGTCGGGGTTGTTCCAATCGCGCCGTACCGCCATTTCGCCATAAAGGAAGATGGCAACCTCCCGGTATGAGTGCCCTTCCTTGCGCCGGTCGAGCGCGGCCAAGGCGTCGCGATGGCGCATTGCCTCGACGGTCCAGCCATCGGTCGGGCGGCCGGGAGGCCTGTTGCGGCAGAGGTCGGCAAACCGCTTAATGAGCCTCTGACGGCTTTCCACATTTGGAAAACCGTCGACCACAACCTCCATTACGACCGTGTCGGCTCCAATGTCTTCGCCGATGCATCGGACCTGCGCGACCCGCGACTGGTCACGCAATAGCAGATGCTGGACGCCGTCGACGGTCTTCAAGATCGTCTTGCGGCAGTTGATTTGCCCGAGTGAGACGGTGCTGCCAAAGCCAGGGCGAAATCGGCTTCGGACATAGGCGGAAAGCACGCGTCGATAGTCCTCGACCCTCCAAAAGACATCCGCCTCGAAAGCTGTCTCATCAGGGTCGGCGAAAGCCATAGAGGCCCCAGACTTCCGCGCGCGCGAAGCGACGCTGCGCCTGGAGCAGGACTAATTCGTCATTCGGAAGGACGGGTTGGGGCCGCCGTGGCGCTGAGTTGCGCCAGTCGCGTCTATAATCGGGGTGTCGCCTGAGATATTCCCAAGCGATCCGTGACCGGGTCAGAGACCGCACATAGTCGTAATCGCTCAGTCGGGGCGCGCCAGAAACCGCAGGATCGGAAGACGCCGCCATTGTCCTTTCCTCTCTCGCAGGACGACAGCAGCCGACGCAGTCAACGCCGTAAGCTCGATTCAGCCCCTCTGTTTATTCGCTTACCTTTGGTCCGCCAGTCGCGTCTAGCGCCGAGTTGTCGATCTGCGGCATACAGTCTCAACCGATACTGCAATTATTGCACATAAGTATCAATGACTTGTCATAAAGTGTGAAGATTTTCATGGAAATTCATACTGAATACCTATTAATAAAAAACACGAAAAGCCCCCGCGCCGGAGGGCGCGGGGGCCGGTGATGGCCGCTAGCCGAGCGGGTTCCAGAGAATTGCCATGACATCGGGATCGTCCTGTCCGGCGGCCCGGCCGAGATTGGCGTAGATCTTGGCAGGGCCGAACTCCGGGGCGGAGAAGGTCAGCGAGACATAGGGGTTGCCGCTCGCCTTGCCGACCCGGTTCCAGCCGCCGCCGATCTCCACGCGATCCTCGGTGTAGACCCTGAAGTCCGGCTGTGCGTCGGTCTCCTTCGCCGGGTTGGGCAGGATGCGGATGCGTTTCTTGAGGCTCATCGTCGCGAGCGTGCCTTCGTATCCGCCGGTCTCGTTCTTCGTCACATATCCGAGTGCCTGTGCCATATCATCGTCTCCTGTTGGCTTTAGCGGGCGCCCATCGCCCTGCTGATGCGGGACCGTCCATGGCGGGCGGGGGTCGCATGCACCGAGAGGCCGAAGCGAAGCGAAGGACCGGCGGGCGCACTTTTTTGTTCCGCGAGGAAGCCGCGTAGCGGCGGGGAAAAAAGTGCAAAACGCCGGTTTCATGCGGCCGCTGTCCGCCATAGGTCCATCGAGCAGAAGCAGGCGAATGGGCGTCTCGGCTGCCATCGATCAGGAGACGCGATGGCACAGACGGCGCCGATGTTCGTGACGCAAGATGGCCGGTGAGGGGTCTCGCGCCCGACGGCCTGGGGGCGTCAGCGCAGCCGCGTGCATGCCTGACTGTATAGAAGAAGAAACGAACGCCTGATGAGATAAGCGGTCCGCAAAGGGAGCGCGGAACCGGACGGCACGAACCTATCGGCAAGCACCGGCACGATACCTCAGTGTCGGTGACCTTCTCCGCTCCCGAAGGTTACCGCGTGAACGGAACCGTCGCATCCGAAGGGATGCCGGACAGGACGATTCCGATGGCTTGGCGGTTCACCAAATCCCGCCTGAAAGTGCGTGACAATACCCCGTGCCATCCGGTTGTGGGTGGACTTGCTGACAGCGATTGAGCGGCGGAAAGCGTTCGCGGCCCTCCCGTTCGGGTGAGACGGCCGCTCCCGCCGTCCGTCACCGGTTTCAGGAAACGAGCGATTTGACACGGGATGTGTTGTCGCTCAGCCGTCCACCGCCATTCTTGGTGTAGGTTTTGAATGGAAACTCCATGTAGCGCGGTAGCCAGTCCTCGGCTTTCTTCCGGCTGTCGCCGGTGATGCAGTCGCGGATGATCTTCTTCTGGACCTTCGTCGTTGCCGTGACATTAGCGTCGGCGACGGCTTTGCCGCCGATATGGCGCAGCATGGCGTTGACCGCTCCCTTGTCACGGAGAAGGTCGAAGAAGGCGTCGTCCGCCTCCCAATAGTCGCGCATATCGACCTTGAGGCGGGTTCCCAGCGCTTCGACCACGGCGGTCCCGGACTCCAAGGTCTCGGCCATGACGATGGCCAGAACCCGAAACACGTCGTCGTCGGAGAGCTTCAAGAGCGCCCCAAATAGCTCGAGTACGCGATAATCATCGCCGTTCGAGTGCACGACGGAATGGCCGTGGGCGGGCAGTCCGAGAAGCTTCAAGACGTCCTCACGTTCCTCGGCCAGCGCCGTCTCGGCCTTCGATTGGGCGACGCTTTCCGCCGTCTTATCCTTGCGCGTCGTCTGCGGATCGGCCTCGGTGCGCCACAGCGCCGAGCCACCGATAGCGTGGGCCACCATCAGCCGGAGGGCAACGCCCGTATGCCTCAGCATTGCATGTCGCACGGCGGCGTGACGATGCAGTTCGATGTAGTTCTGCGCCGGGTTGGTCAGTTCGGGACGGATAGGTTTTCCGTCGGTGGCCGGATCGTCCTTCGACGCCTTGGCGCGGCGCTTGGCTTTCGCTTCCTTAGTCGTCAACCAACCCTCATGGGCCTCGACCTCGCCGCCGTGGGACACGGTGATATAGACGCGCCCGCCATCCTTTTTGAGCGTCTTTTCATGATCCCATGAATGAAAGCGCAAGCCGGGTTCGAGGATGTCGACCTCGGTCCAGCCGTTTTCCATGAGGGCATCGCGTTTGGCGGCAATGGCCGCATTCTGCAAGGTCCAGAACTGGTCTGTGTCCGCGAAATAGCCTTTCTCCCCAAACAGGTCCGTGACGGTCTGGCCCTTGTAGGCATCGAGCGGGAACAGCGCGACCTCGGTCGAAATCTGCTGACCGCCGAACAGCCATTGCTTCAACTGACAGCCGAGCGGCGCGTATTCGTCCGGGTCGCTGAACAGCTTGAGCCAGTCGCGCTGCTGGCGCTTGGTGGCCATGGTCAGATGGCGAACGGTCCGGGCGTCGATGTCCTCGTTGCGGTATGCCTTCCTGATCTTGGGCAGAAGCTCGCCCAAGGCGAGGCGGCGCTTCACCATCAACTCGGTGATGCCGAAGGTCGCGGCGATGTCGGCGACCGACGTCCCGGCCTTTCGCAGGCGCACGAAGGTCTCGTATTGCGTCATCTCGTCGGGGTCGAGCCGGGCAAGGTTTTCGATGAGCGACGCTTCGAGTGCCGCCGCGTCGTCGCCCGGCTCCATGATGGCGCAGGGCAGCGGCTCGACCGCGCCGCCATTGTCAACAATAGACTTGGCCGCGAAGTAACGCCGCCGCCCGGCCACGATCTCGAAGCTCTCGCCATCGCCCTTGGGCCGCACCAAGAGCGGCACGAGGACGCCGCGCGCCTTCACGCTGGGAAGGATGTCGGAGACATCAGGCGCGGCTTTGGCATGGCGCATGTTGATGGCGGCGTCCTTCAGCTTGCCGAGTTCAATATGTTGGAGTAGCATGGGTTTGCTCCTGGGGTTGGGCTCCGGGTCCGCCGGAGCGATGAAGCGCCCAATCCGGGCGCGAAACTCTGGCCGTGCACACACAGTCCTCGCTTTCCCTGCCGATCTTGAGCATTGTCGGATCGGACAGAGCGAGCACGCCCTGGCGTTCGGCCTGATCGAAGAGCGTGGCGTATGGCTCGCGATCGATATGGAAGAGACGCATGTCCGGGCAGTGGCCCTTGAGCGTGCAGCCGGAGGTGCGCCCACCCGAAAACGAGACGACGGCGGGACCGTCGAGGCGGTATGGATAGCGGCTCATGGCTTCGCTCCCGCCCACGTTCCGGTGTCCTGAAAGGCGAGGATGAAGTCGGCTGCCTTCGAGGCTTGGCTCGCCGCGCGGAAGATGGCGCGATTGTCCTCTCTCAGGACTTCGATTTATCGCGAGGTGAAGATTATGCGGAGGAAGTCGGGCGCGGCCCTTAGTTTTCTGTCCTTTCGATCTTCTTTCCTCCGCATAATTTGAGGCTTGCATCAGAGCGTATCGAGCCAGTCGAGCACGCTTTGGTCGCGTCGCCATGAAGGTGGGCTGCCAGTCTTTGGGCTCTCAATTTGTTCCAATGCCCGGCGTTTGGTCTCCAGGTTGGCCTGCGCGTAGTGGTTTGTCGTCTCCAGGCTGACATGGCCAAGCCAGCTTCGGATTACGGTGATGTCCACGCCCGCGGCAACCAGATGCACAGCTGTTGCATGCCGGAAGCTGTGTGGTGTCACATGTTTTTTCGCTAGCGTCGGCACATCCACCGCCGCCGCTTTCACATACTCCGCCAGCTTGAAGCGCACCCCCGAGGCGCTTAACGGGTTGCCGTAGCGGTTCACGAAGAGGGGCGCATCGTCAGGCCTTGGCGTTCGCTCAAGCAGTGATTTCAGCAGAGCAGCCGTTTCTGGCCAGAGCGGGCTGATGCGTTCCTTACGGCCCTTTCCGTGCAATCGCACGCAAGCTGGTGCATCGAACCTGATGGCCTGTGGGCATAGATTAAGCGCCTCTTGGATGCGGGCACCTGTGTTGTAGAGGAACGACAGCAGGGCATGGTCCCTCTGACCGATCAACATTGACCGATCCGGTTGAGCAAGGATTGCCTGTACTTCTTCCGGTTCAAGGTAGTCCGGGGCACGGGTCGGCGCCTTCTTTGTTGGGATGTTAAGGACCTGTGCGCATTGTGCCATGCGTTCCGGGTCGCGCGTTGCCACGAAGCCGAAGAAGCTGCGCAAGGCCGACAGGCGGCAATTTCGCGTACCAATGGTATCACCGCGGTCTTCCTCGAGGTGTTTGAGAAAAGTAGCGACTTCGGCGGCGGTCAATTCGCTCAAGGTGAGACGGAAAACAGGCTTGCCGTGCCGTTCCGCGACAAATCGGAGAAAGAGTCGCCAGGTATCGCGATATGACTTGACCGTGTGAACAGACGCGTTGCGTTGCTGGACCATCCAGTCGGTGAAGAACAAGCGCAGCAATTCTGGGAGCGGATCGGTTTTCATGATGCCGCCTCCGTTCGTTCAGCGTTGCCCGGAGAGGCGAAGGCCCGGAACCGCTCGTTTGCTTCATGCAGCAATTCCTGCGTCACGGTGATGTAGACCAGCGTGGAGTTAATATCCCGATGGCCGAGATAGGTTGCGAGATAGGGCAGTTTTTCCTGTGGGTTCACGCCTTGCCGGTACCATTGCAAGATGCGGTGAACGACAAAGGTGTGGCGCAGGTCATGGACGCGCGGCCCTGTCTTGCCTTCGGCAGGTTTCAGGCCCGCCATGCGCAGAATGGCGACAAGATGCGAACTAATCGCTGCCCGGCCGTAATGCCCACTCTTTTGTTCGTGCCAGAACAGGCCAGCTTCAGGATCACATGAGACCTTGGCGTCTCGACGTGCTTTGAGAAGCGCGCGCATGGCGTCCATCGCACTATCGGACAAGGGCAAGATGCGGGACTTGAAGAACTTCGTCTCGCGAATCGCGATGGTCCCCGCCTGCATGTCAACGTCGCCGAGTTTCAGCCGCGCTATCTCTCCGACCCGCAGCCCGGCACAATAGGCCAGAACGAGCATTGTGTAGAGATTTATCGGGCGTGACGGCGCACGCGCAGACGGAAAGGTCCGGGCGATCGCCAGCACCTTCTGGATCTCCTCATGGCTGTAGATATACGGGCGCCGCCACGTGCGTTCGACCTGTTTCGCAGGCCCTTTATCAAGCGGTCGCACCGGTCGTGACGGATCATCGTGGCACAAGGCTTTGTTCACGACACGGGCCAGCTTCTCGCATTCTGCCGGATGGTTCGGGTTCGTCTTTATCTGGCGATACTGTGCAAGCAATGTCTCTAGCGGACGGCCATCAAGATCGGGCCGTTCCTGAACAAAGCGGTCGAACCGGCGGCAAATGACATCCTGTGTCTCGTAGCGGTACCCCATGCGCTGCATGCGGTGAACATGAGTGCGCATGAGATTTCCCCACGAACTCCCATAGGGCTGGGGCCGTCGTAAATCTTCGAGTGCCCTGTCCGGGTCAGGTGACATCAAGGCGCGTATGATGCTCGTGTCACTATAGGCATTCAGGGCGTTTCGAAGGTCCGAGACGGGATTGCCCTCAAGCCTTCCGTCGTCAACGAGGACATCAAGGAAACGCGTAATGATCCGCGCACGGTGCTGCACCGTTGAGCGCGCCCAGACCTCACAGCGCTCGCCTAGCCAGTGTTCAAGTGTTTGCCGGTCTGTTGCACCACATCGCAGAGCCGCCCGCCAGAAGCTGTCCAGTGCTTGCCGGTAATAAGTCGGTGTCGTCGCGTAACCCAACGGGAGCTGCGCAACATATTGCTTGATGATCTGTTCTCCATCCTCAGGCCAACGCATCATGGTTTGACCTCCCGCCCCGGAAGGTCGATGGCAATGGCTCGCAAATCCTCTGTCGCAAGCTTCAGATAGGGCACGGTCGAGTCTGGCGACCGGTGTCCGAGCACATCTCCGATGATCTTGCGCGGTGTGGACGCCCGCAGCAGGCTGACGGCACGAGCATGACGGAAGATATGTGGTCCACGCTTGCCGGTCGGTTCTATCCCGGCATTTTCGAGGCGGCGTTTGACAACGCCATAAAGCCCGCCCGCTTTCATGGCCTGATATGGCGCCCGGCTTCTCAGAAAGACGGTCCTTGCATCCGTCTCCGGGCGGCCATCGCGCAAATACCGCAAGATCGCTTCTCCGGCGGGTTCCACGAGGGGCAACGCGGCCGCAGTGTGGGATTTGGACCGGTGGACCCGCAAAGTGTCGGAGCGCCAATCGATATCTTCGATTTGCAAACGCCCAACCTCGCCAGACCGAAGGCCGTAATTGGCCAGAAGCTGAAGGATCGCATGATCGCGCAAGCCAAGCGAAGACTTGTCCTGCGCCGCCGTGCCCAATACAGCGTCGATCTGTTCAGTGGTCAGGATCGAGGGAATGCCTTCATAGGCGTAGAGAAGCGGGGCAATCACGTGCCCCGAAAGATCGTCTTCATGCAGGCCACTACGGTGCAGATGCCGAAGGAATCCACGCAGCCGTTCGGCCACATCCTTGAGCGACTTGCGGGTTAGCCCCGGAGCTCTGCCGTCCATATAAGCATCGGTGTCGCACACGTTCAGGGCGGCGAAGTCCGCGTGCTCGTATTGCTGAAGATACCATTTACAGAAGTGACGTGCTTCCCACATCAATGCCTTGATCGAAGGCTCCGCGAGACCACGTTCAGCACGCAGCCAGTCCTCGTAAACACAGCATATATCCCGACAAACCTGTTCAGCCACGCTTGCGGCGGGCGGCACCGGCGGCCAATCGACCAAAGCTGAGCGTAGCAACGCATGGATGCCCGAGCGCGGGACCCCCGTCCATTTGGGAGCAGGCAAACGCCCGCGATCCTTCTCAAATTGCCGCACCGCGTGGCCCAGATAGCGCGCCACAAGGTCCGGTGTGACTTCGCACAGCTCGATTTCTCGCGCTTGCAGCCAGGACAGAAACTGACCTGCATAAAGGCAGTAATTGTGAATAACGGTCGGACTATAGCGCCTGGTGCGCAGCGTCTCGCGAAGCTTCATAATGGCTTCCGGGGTCGAGGATGACATCTGGTTCTCCTTGGTTTGTTGATCAACCAAGGGAACCACCGATCTCAAATAATGCGCAGTATGAGAGGCTGAAACGCCGTCCAAGTCATTGAAAAAACGGCGCCAATGAAAACTTCCTCCGCATAATCTTCACCTCGCGATAAATCGAATAATGACGACCTCGTCATTATTCGATCCACGAGCCGATGTAATCCGTATGCCGAACGGTGGGCGTGATGGAGAGGCTTGCGCAGACAAAGGCGCTCGCCATTTCCGCGACCAGTTCCTCGCGGGCGTAAGGCTTCGATCCGAAGCTGTGGGATAAATCGCGGGCAAGCCGGTCCTTGTGCCCGGTCCAGTGGCCGTTATGCCGATGTCGGCATAACGGCCATAATGCCGATATCCGGATTATGCCGAGCTAGCCGCTGAGAGTACGGCTAGCCCGACTTGGTCACTTCAAAATGTCGGCATAATCAGAGGGCTTCCAGGAATTCCAACAAGCTGTCGTCCGCAATGTATCGACCCTTGGGCGTCTTGCGATTCATCCTCTTCGTCTTGGCCATCGCCTTTTCTTTAAGCTCGATATCGGCGTGGACGTATATTTGCGTTGTTTCCACCGACTCGTGACCCAGCCACAAAGCGATTACCGTTCGATCGACCCCATTCTGTAATAGGTGCATCGCTGCAGTGTGACGGAGCACATGCGGTGAGACCCGCTTCTTAGATAGTGTCGAGCACGTTTCTGATGCGATCAAAACGTGTTTCCGGACAATGCGTTCTAAAGCATCTCGACTTAGTGGACCTCCACGGATGCTGACAAATAGCGGCTCTGATGGTCTACGACTACGCTCCTTCAGCCATGACTTAAGAGCCGTGACTGTGTCTCCACGAAGCGGTGTCGCACGTTCTTTTCGCCCCTTTCCAAGACATCGCACGACAGCACCGTGTCCAAGTTCCACGTCATTGATTTTGAGCGCCAACACTTCCGAGACCCTCAAACCCGTCTGGACCATCATCTGCAACAGAGTACGATCGCGGCGGCCGAACCAGGTCGACAGATCAGGCGCGTCGATCAGCGCTTCGGCCTCATCATAAGTCAGAAAGTCGATTGCTCTTTTCACATACCGTTTCTGGGGCATCGATAAGATACGCTGGCAGTGATGAAGCAGTTGTGGTTCTTTGTCCGCGACATATTTGAAGAACGACCTGATGGCTGCGAGGCGCGTGTTTCGAGTTCTCGCGCTGCTACCCCTCGTGTCTTCGAGATGGATTAAAAACCGCCCGACCAGATCGGCGTCAATATGGTCTAAATGCAGCTTTGTTGGCGCTCTTCCGGTATCACTCGTCGCAAAGCGCAGGAGCATCCGGAAGGTGTCGCGATATCCAGCAATTGTGTTCGGACTGGCATTCAGCTGACCAACGAGCCGCTCTGTAAAAAAGCGCTGTAAGTAGGGCGGAAGTGGATGCTGCTTGATCATCGCTGCCTCCGCTTCTTGAGCAGTGCCTCAGAACGCTTCGCCGCCAACTGCATCAGTTCGGGGACAGCTTCGATGTACCAGTATGTGTGCACCGGTTTTTTGTGGCCCAGAAAGGCACTTAGCTTGTACATTTCCTGATCGACATCGACGCCTGCCTTGTACCAACTGATGATCGTGTGCACGGCGAACGTATGTCGAAGATCATGGATACGAGGTCCAACACCATGCCTTTTGTAGCCCGCAGGATTGCGATGTCCGAGTCGGCGTCCGACTTGGGCAAATGTGTACCGCGCCCCACAGTCGCCTAGCGGCGCACCGGTGTGACGCACAAAGATCGGACCACTATTGAGGCCGGTGATATGCCGTCTTAACTCCAGATACTGCCCCAGACGATCAACTGTGGATGGTGAGAGCGGCAAGCATCTCTCACTCCCCGACTTGGACTTCAGGATTTCCAAGGTGCCCGCGGATAAATCGATATGATCTTTTTGAAGGCCGAGCGCTTCATTTATCCTCAAGCCGGTGACGGCGATCAGTCCAAAGAGCGTTGACGCCGTCAGGCCACGGAAGCCGTACTCAGAAGGCAAACGAGCCGCTTCTGCGACGATGTCTCGGATCTGTTGCTCGCTATAAATGTAGGGTTTGGAGCGTTTAGGTTTTCCGATTGCAATATCGCGAGGCGGGATCTCCGACTTGCCGTCTATTCCACGCAACCATGTCGCAAACTTCCTGACCATGGATACGCGGGCGGACCAGGTGTTGGTGTCCGCAGCGCCATAGTCTCGCTTCCAATCTTTGAAGAGCGCGCTCGTTATATGCTCTGCATTTCGTTCATCTGCATATGCAGTGAACTTCTTCATGACGCGCTCGGTAAAACTAAGATCGTACCCGAGGGCACGACGTATCTCGAGATACTCGTATAGTCGTTCAGTGAGTGTTTTCATCGCGCATCCTCCTGATCTGGCCAGGAAGGGGCGAGCGCTCGCAACGCGTCGACATCGTATTTGGCATAGATCGAAGTCGTCGACGGGGAACGATGTCTGAGGACATCGCTGATTTCCTCCAGAGAGGCGCCGTTCCGAAGCAGATCGGTCGCCAGACTGTGCCTTAAAATATGAGCGCCGACATAAGACTGCGGCGGGGAGATACCTGTCGCATTATAGGTTTTGCTCAAGATCCAGTTTACGATCTGGGAGTCGGCAAAGTTCTTGAACGGCGCTCTCGTCGAGACGAAGAGATATCGAGAGGATCCACGTCGTTCATTCTTGATATAGTCGACGATCGCTGTTCCGACCTCATGGGGTAACGGCATTCGATCATGCAATCGACCTTTACCACGGATCAGAACTTCACCCAGGCGCCAATCTAAGTCCTCCAATTTAATCGCGATGATTTCAGGTCCGCGCAGGCCCATCCGCGCCATCATCATGATCATCGCATGGTCACGGCGTCCCGTTTTCGACGATAGCCGAGCCGCTTCGATGAGCCGGTTGATATCCTCCGGTGGCAAATACCTTGGGATTTTGCCGTTGCCGATGGTCCGTTGAGACGGAACTTGCTCAGCCAAGTTCTTGTCCGTGTGCTTCGCCCAATACAGGAAGCGAAAGAACGACCTGAGATGCGACGCGATCGACTTGTCCTTAGCGATACGCGCGTTCTTACGCCTGCGCATCATATAGTCGGTAATGTCCTGAGCCTTTAGACCCTTGAGGTCGCCAAGACGGGGACCGTATTTGAACGTCAGAAATCCATGCGCATATCTCACGCAGCCATAAATCGTCGCCTCGGATAATCCTCTTTGTTCGCGAAGGTAGGCCTCATACTCGCGCATAAGAACGGCGCGTTTAGACTTGTCGACCTTCTGGGGTCGTGCTGCAACCTCGCCTGCCTCGATCAGAAAATCCACGAAACGATTGATGCAATAAACGCCATAAGTGGCTTTTGAACCTTTATGCAGGCCGAGAACGGTCTGGATCAATCCATCGATCGCGCTTTCATCTAATTTCGACAAATAGATGCCACGCTTCACGGCAAATTCTGCGAACCGTCGACAATGCGATCGATACGTGCCGACCGTTGCCGGTGTATAGCCTTGTCGATCAAGAAACACCGTGAACTCATCGATGCGTTGACTGTAGCGCTTTGCTTCCCGCTCTGGCAGCCGGTGGACGTTTCTATTTCTAGGCATTTTTTGAACTCCTTCTCTTTGCTCAGAAGGAACGAATGCCTCATCGGTGCGTTGTCTGGGATTTTTATGCCGACTCTTTAGTGCGTCGGCCCCGCAGCTAACAGCGTCTCAGCGGCTAGCTCGGCATAATCCGGATATCGGCATTATGGCCGAGCTCGTGAAAGCAGGTCCGGTAATAATTGATTTGCTCGAAGAAGGCGGGCTGAGGGGGCACACGGATGAAATCTTCACTCGGGACATAGAAGGCCTCGGTCCCGCCAACGCGGACATCGGCGGCGGTCGCCTCTATCAAGCACTCGGCCCGCGGAATGATCTCGGCCTCGGGCGGAGGGTCCATGCTCTGGATGGCGTCTTGCGGCAAGCCATCGCACTGCTCCACATTGAACAGGGTGAAACGCTTTAGGAACGGCACGCGGTCCGCCTCGTCACCGTCCCGCTCGGCGCGCTTGCGCTCGGCCATGGGAATGAAGGTGTCGGCATGGCACGCGGTCACGCCGCGCTCGCCCTTCATGACGTGACCGCCCATTTCTTGGGCCTGCCGATAGGTCAGCCACGATTGTGTCGCGAAGCCCGCGCGCGCAATGTGGTGCCACAGGATCAGGATGTTGACGCCCGAATAGGTCCGTCCGGTGAGCGCGTTCTTTGGAAGCCCGAGCCCGGCTTTCGCGCCCGGCGTTCCCCAAGGCTGAACCCAAGGCGCGCGGCCCGCCTCAAGTTCGGCAATGATCCGGACCGTCACCTCGTCATAAAGCGAGTGCTTGGGTGCACTCTTGGCGCGGGATTTCCCGCGTTTCCCTTGGTTTCCGCGTGTCTCTGCGTTTGCGGTTCTTGGCTCCATGGCTGCGGCTCCCTCTGGTCCCCCGTGCGCGCCCTTCCCCGGAAGGGGGGCGGGCGGTAAGCGACCGGGAGCCCCGCCGGGTCAGGCGGGACGCAACTGTCTTGGTAGGACGCGAGAACCGACCTGGATGAACATAGAGCCAAGGCGGTTGCGGGCCGCCCCGCCGGGGCTACAAGGGAGTGTCCGGCCGCCTCCCGCATCCGGGAAAGGCCAAAAGAAGACTCCGCCGCCCGAAGGGCGGCGCCCTTCTGCCGGACCAGAGGTCCGGCCCCGCGCGAGGGATCGTTGCCCGAATGGGCGCAGACCGTGCGGAGCGCGGGCTTCGGGGAGCTTAGGCCATGTCAGTGGCCTTAGCGCAGCAGAGCCAGGTCCGGCCTCCGGGCGGACGCGCCACTACGTCTCCTGCGTCGGCCGCGCGGTGGCGGTCAACCTGAGGCAATTCAGCGTAGTCCGCAAGTCAGCGAAATGGAAAAGCCTGGACTCGAAGCGACGCTCAATGCCCTGGAGGCAGGCCGGTTCTCAAGCCGCTAACAGTTGGAGCTGCGCATTGTGCGCGATCAGGCGCTTAGCCCGACGGATGCCATTTCCGGACCTGACCGCGCGATCGCCTTTGCCGCTGGCATCATGAATGGCTATGGCGGACTGGTCTCCTTCAAGGGTATCGGTGCCGTGCGGCAGCCATGTTCCTGTCAGGGCTATTCAGTGTGGATGCGTCGAGGATGCCGATAAACTGGCCGCCTGCGTCGGCATTGCCCCCGGCGTCAGCCAGTCGAACGAGACTGACAACCAGGGCCGGATTTGATCCGCGAAGCGCCAGCACGGCCTCCGCCGGACATCAGCAGGATCCGGGCAGATCATGAAACGGACAGAACAGCGAACCCGATTGGCACCATTATGAACCACCCGATCAGCACATAGACAATCATCCTGATGGCATCTGGCCAGCGAACGACCAGCCGCCCTGGGTCGACCACTAACGTGTATTTGACGATGAACCAGTCATGCAACCCCAAGGTGACCTTCCTGATTGCATCTGGCCAATGACGGGTTCGCTGCCTGACGTCGGTTTCCGACAGCCAGTTGAGCACGCATCTGATTACCGGCGCGGTGATCATTGAGAGGATCCGCCAAAACGCAATACCCGCCATCAACGCCCCGCTTCCGATGATTCCTAATCCGATATAAAATGTCATCCCCGTTCCCGCCGGAAATTCCAGGTCAGCCATTCTGTTTTCCGAACGGCATAAAAGCATTCTGAATGAACGCCGACATCATGCTTTCCGTTTCATCCCGGACGTTGCAGCCGCCTGCCGGCGCCATGGGCAGGCGTGCACTGACATGTTCTACCCGCCTTGCCGGATTTCAGTGCGCCGCGGCGGCCGCTGAATCCTCAAACGAGATGAGCCGTCGGGTAAACAAAGGATCTCTTCTGACGGCCTCATTCGTTATTCCTCCTTCATGGCATGGACGATCTGGTCGGTGAGCGGCTTGAGGAGGTAGGACAGAACCGTGCGGTCCCGCGTCCGGATCAGGACCTCGGCCGGCATGCCAGGCAACAGGACGCTTGCACCGAGCTTGCGCCGCTCGGCCTCGTCGAGACCGAGGCGTGCGGTGTACCAGTCGAGCCCTGACGTCTCGTCGCGGGTGGTTTGTGCAGATATTGTAAGCACACGGGCGGCGAGTTCGGGCGTTTGCCTTTGGGAGAAATTCGGGAACCGTACCATGGCGTCCTGGCCGGTGCTGAGCTGATCGATGTCAGCCGGCCTGACCTGGGCCTCGATCAGGAGGACGTCCTCCCGGGGTACGATGTGCAAGACCGGTTCGGCGGCAGCGATCACGCCGCCTTCGGTGTGGATGCTGAGCCGGTGCACGAAGCCTGAACGCGGCGCGCGGATCTCGATACGGCGCATCCGGTCCTGTGCAGCGATCTTCTGTTCGGTCAGTCCGGCGATGCGGCTGCGTGTGTCCTGCAAGGCCTGAAGCACTTCCGCGCGCGCGGCCTCGCGGATCTGCAACGTCTGGATGCGGCGTTCACCGATGGCCTGGCCGGCCCGGCCGATCTCCGAAATCAAGCTGCCGCGCTCGCCGATGAGCCGCGCCCGGTCGCGGCGCAATGCCATGATCCTGTTTATCGACACGAGATTCTTCTCATAAAGCGTCTCGACCGCGGCCAGTTCCCTGGAGATCAGTCCGATCTCCTGTTCCTTCGCCTCAAGACTCACACGGAGACCCTCGATCTGGCGCTTGATCTGGCCGATCTGCTCGCCGAGCTGGTCGATCCGGCCCTTCAGGCTCTTGCGCCGGGCGTCCAAAAGTGCTGCCTGCCCGTGCAGGACCGCTGCGATCTGCGGTTCGTGACGACGCGCGGAAAGGCTTGTCGGAAAGACAATCTCCACCGCTCCGTCGCGCTCCGCCGAAAGACGCGCCTCAATGGCCATGAGTTCATCGAGCTGTTTCGTGACAATGGCAAGGTTCGCCCGTTCCACCGTATCGTCGAGACGAATAAGGACTTGACCCGCCTCGACCTCGTCGCCGTTTCTGACCAGGATGTCCTTGACGATGCCGCCGTCGCGATGCTGCACCGTCTTGGTACTGCTCTCCACGACGATTGTCCCCGATGCGATGACCGCGCCGGATATCTGCATGAACGCCGACCAGGCAAAAACGGAAGTCAGAAGCAGACACAGGAACAGCGCCCCTCCGGCCAGATGACGGCGGACACTTGATGCGATCGTGCGTTCGGCATCACTCATGGACCATCCGTCGGATCACGCGGCCCTCACCGGCGATGCGGCAAGGACCTGTTTCAGGACCTCGTCCCTGGGGCCGAAAGCCCCGGTACGGCCGTCCTGAAGGACCAGAACCTTGTCGACGGCGCCAAGCGCGCCCGGCCGGTGGGCGACAACGATAACGATGGAGCCGCTTTCGCGCAGCGCCCGGATGGCGGTGTTGAGGGCATGGTCGCCATCGCTGTCCAGGTTCGAATTGGGCTCGTCGAGGATGACCAGGAACGGCCGCCCGTAAAGGGCGCGCGCAAGAGCGATACGCTGGCGCTGGCCGCCTGAGAGCAGCATGCCACCGGAACCGATCTGGGTGTCGTATCCCCCCGGTAGCGAAACGATCAGGTCATGAACGTCGGCGAGCCGGGCCGCGGCAATGACGTCGTCAGCGGTCGCATCCTCGGCAAAACGCGCGATGTTCTCATGCACGGTGCCGTCGAACAGATGCACGTCCTGCGGCAGATACCCGATGAATTCGCCGAAGCGGTCCGGGGACCATTGCGAAAGTTCCGCGCCATCGAGGCGCACCGTCCCGCCCAGGGCCGACCAGGCGCCCGCAAGCGTGCGCACGAGCGTCGACTTGCCCGAGCCCGTATGCCCGATGATCCCGAGCCCGTCACCGGCCCGCAGACGCAGCGATATGCCCCTCAGCACAGGCTCAGTCATGCCCGGAGCGCCGCAGACGACCCGATCCAGAACCAGGTCGTGCTCCGGCAGCGGCAGGTCCATGCGTTCGGACTCCTCCGGCCGCTGGTCGATGACCTGCTTCAGCCGGGCATAGCCCTGGCGCGCGCCCAGAAACCCGCGCCACTGCGTCACCGCCTGCTCGACCGGCGCCAGGGCCCGTGACGCTATGATAGAGGCCGCGATCATGATCCCAGGCGTGATCTCCTGGCCGATCGCCAGCCAGGCGCCGGTCCCCAGCACCGCGGACTGAAGCATGAACCGGAACGTCTTGATGGCGGTGGCGAACAGACCGGTTCTGTCCGCGGCCCGGCGTTGCGCTGTGAGCCAGGCCGCGTTGGACCGGTTCCATCGCTCCCGCAAGGCCTCCGCCATGCCCATCGCGCACACGACCTCGGCGTTCCGACGGCCTGCTTCGATCATGGCCGAACGCGATATCGCCCCGGCGGACACCGCCGCCATGGGTTTGCGCGCAAGGGCCTCGTTCAGCCCGATCAGGACACAGATCACGACCGCGCCCGCGGTGGCGACGATACCCAGCACCGGATGGAACAGAAAGATGATGCCGAGATAGACCGGCATCCAAGGCACGTCGAACAGCGCCGACGGGCCGGGTCCGGCGAGAAACTGCCGCACCGCTTCAAGATCACGCATCGGATCGAGACGATCGGCTCCGCGGCCGAGAACGAGTGGCAACGATGTCGAGACATCGTAGGTGGTGCCCGAAAGCCGGGCATCAAGCCGTTGTCCGAGCCGTGTCAGGACCCGCGCCCGAATGCCCTCCAGCAAGCCGTAGAAGACATAGAGCCCTGCGACAAGACCGCCGAGGACGACAAGCGTCGGGACCGAGCCGCTGGCCAGCACGCGGTCGTAAATTTGCAGCATGAACACCGGCCCGGTCAACATCAAGAGGTTGATAGGCAGGCTGAGCAACCCTGTGGCGGCGAAGGACGTTCGTAGTAGTGCCACTGACGCACCGACCGGGCGCTGTTGCGCGGCATGTCCAGGTCTGGTCATCAGCGGTCAAGCCCCCTTGGTCTCAGGCAAGCCGGTCAGACGGGTCTGTCAGGCAAAACGGAAATCGTCCGCACCGAGATCGGCCACCACCACGTTCTGAAGCACGATGGAGTTGTCGGCGTCGATCGTGATCGTCGTGTGCGTGCCGTCGTCGGCCGCCCGGGCGAGCACCTGCGCATAAGTCGAGGCGCCAGTGATGCTGTCGAACTCGATGACGTCGTCACTGTCCTCTCCGGCCGAGAAATCGGTGATGGTGTCGCGGCCAAACCCGGCCCGGAAGACGAACAGGTCATCACCGCTGCCGCCGCTCAGAACATCATCGCCGGCTCCACCGATGAGACGGTCGTCACCTTCGCCGCCATCGAGCCTGTCGTCTCCCGCACCGCCGTCGATCCGGTCGGCTCCAGCGCTTGCCGTAATGGTGTCATCGCCGGTCGTGCCCCGGAACCAGGCTTCACTCAATATCCGCGCCCGGTCCCACATCGTGCCGTCGGCGAATTGAATGGTTTCAAGGCCCTCGTTGGCAAGGCGGAAGTGATCGTCGACCGTGATGGTCTGACCAGTGGCGTTGACTATGATCCCGAGATCATCCGTGTTGCTGATCTTTCGTGAGAAGGTGAGATCGGCGATATTGAGATCGGTGAAGAGCAGTGTGTCGGTGCCGGTGTCCAAGGACTCGTCAATGATGTCGCTACCGTCGCCCGAGGCGTAGCGATAGATGTCGTCGCCGCCACTCCCGCGCAGCGTGTCGTCGCCGGCGCCGCCACGGATGGTGTCATCATCGGCCGTGCCTGCGATCATGTCGTCACCTGTGGTGCCACGCAGCCATGCATGGGACGCAATTGTTGCCCGGTCCCAGACCGTGCCGTCGGCGGATTCAATCCTTTCGAGGCCCTCGTTGGCGAGGCGGAAGTGATCGTCGACCGTGATGGTCTGACCAGTGGCGTTGACCTTCACTTCCAGGTCTTTGGTATTGCTGATTTTCCGTGTGAAAGTCAGATCGGCGATGTTGAGATTGGTGAAGAGCAGAGTGTCGGTGCCGGTGTCCCGGGACTCGTCAATGAAGTCGCTGCCGTCGCCGGAGGCATAGCGATAGGTGTCGCTCCCACTACTGCCGCTCAACGTATCGTCGCCGCCATTGCCGACAATGATGTCGTCATCGGCCGTGCCTCTGATGGTGTCGTTACCTGTGGTACCGCGCAGCCAGGCATGGGACGCAATTGTTGCCCGATCCCAGACCGTGCCATCGGCGAATTGAATCCTTTCCAGGCCCTCATTGGCGAGGCGGAACTGATCGTCGACGGTGATGGTATGACTAGTCGCGCTGGTGGTGATCCCAAGATCATTCGTGTTGCTGATCTTTCGTGAGACGGTGAGATCGGCGATGTTGAGATTGGTGAAGAGCAGAGTGTCGGTGCCGGCGGCCGTGGACTCGTCGATGATGTCGCTGCCGTCGCCCGAGGCATAGCGATAGGTGTCGTTGCCACTACTACCGCGCAGTGTATCGTCACCGCTATTGCCGATAATAATCTCATCATCGGCCGTGCCTGTGATGGTGTCGTCATCTGTGGTGCCACGCAGCCAGGCGTGGGACTTGATCATTGCCCGGTCCCAGACGGTGCCGTCGGCAAACTCAATCTGCTCGATGCCCTCGTTGGCACTGTCGAACTGATCGTCGACGGTAATAGTATGACCCGTCGCATTGATAGTGATCCCGAGATCATACGTGTTGCTGATCTTCCGTGTGAAGGTCAGATCGGCGATGTTGAGGTTGGTGAACAGAAGTCGGTCTGTTCCAGTGGTTTGGCCCTCGTCGATGATGTCGCTGCCGTCGCCCGAGGCATAGCGATAGATGTCGCTCCCGCCACCTCCGCTCAGCGTGTCGTCGCCCTGGCCACCGGTGATCGTTTCAGCAGCACTAGTCCCGGTGAGTGATTCATCAGTCATTGTTCCAGCTATGATCGTTACCTCGGGCTGCCCCGCACTAGCCTGACTCATATCGGTCTGGCTCGCGCCGGCCAGCCTTGCAATCTCTGCTGCATCCCAAGTCGTGCCGTTGTCAAACACGATCCTCTCAATCGCGTCCAAGCCAAGACGATTGAGTTGTTCGTCCAGTGTAATACTACCACCGTCGGCAAAGGTCAGCTTCACGTCGTCGGCGTCATCTGCAGCAACGATAACAGTTACTTCCGACGGAAGAATGCCGTGAAGAACGACTTTGTCGCCAAGCGAACCAACACCCCCATCCAGGATGGTATCTCTGCCATCACCAACATTGAAGACATAGGTGTCTGCTCCCAAGCCGCCGAAGAGCGAATCATTGCCTTCGCCGCCAATGAGAGTGTCGTCGCCACCCGCGCCTATGATGGTGTCGTTGCCAGCCCTCGCATCCAGAACATTGTCCTCATCGTTTCCGGTAATCGTGTCATCGCGCCGTGCGGTGATCACGCTTTCGATGTTGACAAAGGACTGGGTCGCGACCGTTGTGTTGCGGCTGCTGAATACTCGTGGCACGAAAGCAGTTGCCGATTGATCAACAAGGTCGACGTTCCAACCATAACGGAAGCTCAACCGAAGCGTATCGTTTCCTTCACCGCCATCAATGACGGCATCTAGATCGTCCCACACAATGATGTCATCGCCGGCTTCCCCATAAATAGAGTCAGCGCCACGGCCGGCACGGATCTGGTCGTTGCCGGGCCCACCGAAGACAGTATCGTCCTGCGTCACCGCACTCGTATTGATGGTGTCATTACCCAAGCCTCCATCAATGACAAAGGGACCCGAGATCGGGGTGAGAATATTATCGTCGCCGGTCGTCCCTTGATAGGTAACCCCGAACATAGGAACGCCGCTGGATGCCGCGTCTACGGCACGTGCTCTAAGATCAGACGCACTCCATATCGAGCCATCGTCGAATATGACAAATTCAATGGCATTGTCACCTGATGCCGCGAAATGATCACGCACATAGATCCGTGAACCATCAGCAAACGACAACGTCAAATCATGGGCGCCCCGTGATGACCAAGGGCCGACCACTGTGACGTCCGACGTCGCCACTTTCACGAGCTTGATCGAATCCGCCGTGCCGCCCGTATCCGTAATGACGTCAATGCCATCGTTGGCCGCATAGACATACCGATCGTTACCGGCCCCACCTGCCAATGTGTCGTCCTGGAAACCGCCAACCAATGTGTCGTTACCGGCTCCGGACACAATATTGTCATCACCGCCACCGCCAATCATCACGTCGTCAGACGCCGTGCCGTTCAATGCATCATCATGGTAGCCGCCTTCATGGGTGGGTGCGCCGTCCGTTGGGGCCCCACCTCCGCCGAAACGGTCAAGCGTGATGCCGAGCATTCCATCTGTAAAACCTTCGATCGCGACAATTGCCCGATAGGTGAAAGTCTGAACAATTTCGAAAAAGACGATGCCGCTTTTTGTCGTCTGCGTGACTGGATCGACCCAGCTACGAGGCGTCGCAAAAATAAACCACGACTCACCATCTTCCGATAGGCGGCCCCGTTTGACCCACACCGGGTCTAGGCCGTTAACCTGGTCTGCATGCGCCCCGAACTGAAGTAGCCGATAATGGCCGTCCAACAATCGATATTCGATTGACTCTGGCTCGAGAGATATACTGTTCTGGTCTGAATTCTCCAGGCGCAAAACGCCGACACCGTTGGTGCTGTTGGTTGGGCTTGAGTTATCGTATCGAACCTGACCCACACCATCAGAGTCCGAAATTATGTCGATATAATTGAATATCCCGTTGTTGAAACTCCCCCCTCGTGAACCCTCATTGGTCATGAGCGCCCGGTTGGTATCGTTGAAATCGTGATCGACGATGTAGAGGTCTGTTCCGGCTCCGCCGTACATGCGATCGGAACCATCCAGCCCAATGAGCCGGTCATTATCGGATCCGCCGTACAACCTGTCTGTATGGGCTGCCCCGAAAATAGTGTCGTCTCCATCGCCGCCGATAAGCGTAACGCCATTATCCCCGTATTCAGCCAGGGTGGGCATCGCGGCGACGCTCTAAGCCGATAGAGTGTCGTCGGAAAGTGTTCCATAGACGATGGGTGACTGGCCGTTGAGAAACTGAGTCGTCCCCGATGACCACAGACCGTTGGTCAAGGTTTGCACCGCGCTCATCGGATTAACTATCGGCACTGTCCACGACTGATACGTTCGAACATCGGCTTGAAAATCATTCAGGTCATAGGTGCTTGTCGGCACAGATCCGACCCAATTGATGTCTACGCGGCGACCGATACGTGAAGGGTCGATTTTGTCCTCAAGACCGAGGATAGTGTTTGCAGCATTGGCAAAGAAATTATTCGAGTGGAAATCGAAACTTTCGCTTTCAAATCGTGGCTCGACGGCAAAATTTTCGATGCGTCTGTTACCGTTTGCATCTACATAAAATCTTGCATTATCACTAATCTTAAATTCCATTGAATTGTATATGTAGGCGCGCGCAAGCCAATCATCATTACCATCAGCTCGGGTCACTTGGCTGAAAGAGAATCCCAAGTAATCAATGCCAAATTTTTTCTTGAGATCGTCCTTTGTATAACCACTTACATTTGGCTTGAGAATTGTAGTCTGTGAAAAGAATATTTGCACAAGATCGAATAGTGCACCGATTGCAAATCTGCCGGCTCCCGTGGCCATGAATTGTACAACATCGACGCCAACATTTGCAGCAGGGGGATCAATCGTCCGAACTTCCGTTCGAATTAGTGTGTCATCCACCAAATTCCGCGGCTTGGTCTCTGAGCCATAAAGATATAGGTTTGTGATTTTCTGTATCGAAATATTTGGCATGACAGTTCAATACACCCAATAGGTTAGCTGCACTTCGAAACAAATTAAACCACGCATCCCGCAAAAAATCTTTAAACATTGCGATCTTAAAGATAGCCGAAAATATTGGACCGCCATACTCAATTGTTTTTTTGATAACAATTATTAATTAGCTTCTTTGCGGTGCGCGTTGATCTTTCCAAATTAAAATCGACCCCACGCTCCATTGTAACTAGCGAAATCTCTGTCATATCCTCGTCCGCAAGCGCCACCATGAGCGCCATCAATATTTTCTTGGGAATTTCTTTAGATTCTAGAGAATGAAAGTAATGTGTTTTAATCAGTTTAATGCTCTTTAAATGAATTTTATACGCTAGTATATCAATTTTCCCTCCAATAATAATAGTAACATTATCACTTTCGCCATCCCTCAGATAACTATCATGCGGTAGTTTTGATTTTGAAAGTAACACTATGATATTATCGTCTGTACAGGCCAAAAATAGGCGGCCACCAAGGCCCAATATTCCCTTTCGACCTAACTCTACGTAACTGTTTATTCTATGGCTGAAGCCGCTAAAATCTTTTCCGTAAACATATCCAGCATATGATTTCCAGCTTACATAAGCGGTCAAAACCACGCCAATTAAAAGCGCGCTTACGACGACACGTCTGTTTGTTCTGGACTGCATATCCATACTGTTCACCCATTAAATGCCGCCACGAAAGGCAGGCAAGATTTCAAGAATTACCAATCCGTGTCTGTATTTGCTTTATTATGGAGTTGTTTGTGCATACGCACATTATCGAATCACATCGAGCAGAATCGTGCTTCTATTGAATTCCCAAACGAGCGAAATGGATTCGCACAATATGGGGAGATTTTAATCTTCTCACTCTTGCCCTCCGCGTCAGCGAAATACAAAGCCTATCGACGATTGAGGTGCACAATCTCGACATGAAACCTGTTGCTGGCATATTAGAGTTCAGATAGTCACAATTTTAGCTGGGCCTCGTGAATTCCTGCGGTCGCGGCCTGTGAAGACTCCCGACCACAAAATGACACCGATGAAACCATTCAAAACTGGGTTGATCGGCGAATAAAAATCGTTCTATTGGAAGTTGGACCCAAATATGTTTCAAGGTTGTGTAAAAATGTATTTTTCTTCTTACGGGCGCCGATGATGTGAGATAACGAGCGGATTAGGCCTTCCCCGGCATTGTCATGAGCCGACGCACAGCAGCATTGTCCCACGCCATCTTCAGAAACTCTGCGTCAAATGCAGAGATCCGCTGGTCCAGCGCGCGCCGCTGGGCGCGCAGGTCTTCCACAAGCATTCAAATACACGGCGAGTGATCTGGTGCTGTTCATCGGTAAACACTGCCAGCTCTTCCTTAAGCTTCATGCGCCATTGCGCTGCCATGATGCCGCGCTTCAGTAAAAGCGAGTGCAATTGGTTGATCAGAGCGGTCCGTTCCGACACCAGACGGGATCGGGGTCGGTGCAGAGATTGTACGTCTGATTTTGTTGTAAGCGTCCGGCCTTGCTGGTCTATTTGCTTGGTCTTTTCGGCTTCCAGCGTTCGGCGAGTTTGAGGACTTCAAGTTTTAGGTCGTCGGTACCCGGTTGGACTGGATCAAAGCTTTCGCCGTAACAGTCGGTGAGATCGTCATGTTCAGGATGGTCTGGGTCGGCGATGGCCTCCATGAAGGCGTAGTAGCCGGGCACGCCGCCGACGTCTTCGGGCGGGCATGTGCCAGCAGCTTCTGTCAGTCTGGGATAAAGTTCGCCAGCTACCGGATCGGTGAACTTGCCGATTTTGATCGTATGCTCCCAGCCATCGCCGAAGTCATAGATGTAGTCCAGGACTTTGACGCCGGCGTGCTCGATCACCTCACCGAGGGTGGTTTTATTGGCAGGCAGGTCCTCGCCAAAGTCTGGGTCCGGCAGGCCCCAGTTGGCGCCGCCGGCTGTGAAGGCGTATAGATGGGAGTTGGTCCAGCCCATGGCCGCCTGCACGCTCAGGTGCAACTGGTCGAGACGGATATCAAGGGGGACCTGAAGAGTGCGGGCAACCTCCGGTTCGATATCTTCCAGAATGATCTTCAGCTCCACGATACTCATGCGGCGGCATCCAGTTTTGCCTGCATTTTGGCCCAGCGCCAGGGCAAAAGCTCATCCACTTTGGTAGTCTTGGTGTCCGGCAGACGCAGCCTGGTCGTTATCGCCGCCTTTGCAATCTCACTGTTCTCCAAGGCCGGGCGCAGTTGATCCATCGTCTCCGATGTGCGGCCAAAGCGATGCGCGCGGTGTCCCGCCAACTGGTGTCTGAGCTTCTCGATCAGGAGGCCTTGAGACTTCACCTCGGCCAGCAAGGCTTGCGCAAAGGCCCGCAGTGCAGCGGGATCTTCGGGCTAGGTTTGGGCCAAATCAGACATGACGATTGTCTAGCAAACGAGCGGCTTGGCGGGAATCCCGGAACCCAAAAAAACTCCAAATCAGCTCGCCGTCAAAGGTCGCCAGGTCCGTTGCGGCGTACGCCAGTCGATGCCTTCAAGCAGCATCGAAAGCTGCGCCGGCGTGACGGTGAGTTTGCCGTCTGCTGTCGACGGCCACACAAAACGGCCGCGCTCAAGGCGCTTGGAGAACAGGCACGCACCCTGGCAATCCCACCAAATTACCTTGATCAGGTCGCCGCGCCGGCCCCGGAACACAAACAGGTGACCCGAGTACGGGTCCTGATGAAGAACGCTCTCAGCCGGTGCCGAGAGGCTGACAAAGCCCTTGCGCATGTCGATCACGCCGCCGGCCAACCAGATCTTTGCCGATGCCGGGACAGGGATCATCGGCTCAGACCGCGAACAAGCCGCGACACCGCTTCAGGATCAAACGTGCCGGTGATGCTCAGTCGGTGTCCGTTGGTCAGTGTGATCTCAATCCTGCCGTCTGGAACCATCGGCCTTATGCCAGGCACTGCCGGCTCAGGGAGAACCTCGACCGGCAAAAACAAAGACGCGTCATCGTCCGCCGGGCGAAAGCGGGGATCCCGGATCCATTTAAGAACCAGATTAACATTCACGTCATAGCGACGCGCAACACGCGAAACAGAAACACCGGGAACCCGAGTTTGGGCGACAATCGCGCGCTTCTCATCATCGTCCCAATGCCGGCGGTTACGTCGCTTCTTCCCCATCGATAAACCTGGGATAATGTCCACCAACGATAGTGGACACCATCGCACGCCATCGCCGAGAAGCATCAGCATCGTTGTGGGAAACGAGAGTGCAGATACACCGGACGTGTGTGGACGCCCCCTGGAATGCAAGCAGAATCTTCCACTGCATGAACAAAATGGTCGGGTGCTGACGTGTGTCCGGCCTCGTGGTGCGGCCATTCATCGCCGCGGGCCCATATGGGAGTCCGCAGATCAGGTCCAATACGCTTACCCGCACTCGAAGTGCCGTCCGGTGCCTGGTTTTCCTGATCCCGTCTCATTGACCGTTTGTCCATATCCTACGTACGGCCTGTCACACATTGGTCCTGGCATGGAGGTCTGCCCTATATGGCCAGGACGGTTCTCTATGCCGCGGCCTAGGATGTCACCGCCTGGTATCGACCGCCCTTAGTCATCAGCGCCCACGCGATGCATGCCATTCGGTTGGCCAGAGGAACCGCAATCACCATCGGCGGCTTTCTTCCGAGCCTTCTCAAGAGCCATGATCCGGCCGGTGCCCCGTGCCGCCGGACCCAACGCACAACCGATGTAGCCCCGATGATCAGAAGACGTCGCAAATCACGTTGACCCATTTTTGATGTCTTTCCAAGCCGAACCTTGCCACCCGTCGAATGTTGGCGTGGCGTCAGGCCAAACCAGGTCGAAAAGTTCTCGTCCCCGAACAAAAGTCTCTGCCGGAGGCGCCATGGCTTCCAAAGTAGTGGCGATCACCGGACCGATGCCGGGGATCGTCATTAGCCTTTCAGCCACATCGTCGTGGCGAGCCCGGCGAGCGATCTCCTGGTCTAGTTCCGCGATCTGAATCATCAGCGCTCGCAACGTTGTCACCAACATGAGGCACGGACAACGGGCCGCCTCCGGAAGGTCGCTATGGGCATCATCAATCCAGTCCAGCAATTTGGCCACATGTGATGGGCCTTGTGGAACGACGATGCCGAATTCCGTGAGGTGACCACGTAGTGCGTTAATGAGCTGTGTCTTCTGCCGTACCGCAATATCGCGCACCTTGAAGACAACAGCAGAGGCCTGTTTGTTCTCGCTCTTAACCGCCACGAAGCGCATAGTCGAACGCATCGCTGCTTCACAGATCGCCTCTGCGTCAGCCGCATCATTCTTTTGTCGTTTGACGAATGGCTTCACATAAGCAGGCGCAATCAGATGCACCGTGTGCCCAAGACCCATGATCTGACGGCCCCAATAGTGTGCTCCGGCGCAAGCCTCCATCGCGACCATGCACGCCTCAAAACTGGCGAGGAATCCGAGCAGCTTTGTCCGCAAAACTTTCCGTCGAAAAACGACCGTTCCCAAAGCGCAGGCGCCATGATCCTGGATGGTATTCTTCGCCAGATCGAGCCCGATTATGCTAACTTTCTTCGTGGACGCTTCCTCTCTGTAATGCTTCCAACGCAACCATTCTGGCACATCAATGCCGTCGAGTAGGGGCGTCCACCCCATCGCTTACTTGCTTGCCGTCAAGCTGGCCTGAGCTTGAGTCTGAGTGGTACCCATATGGTACCCGGGCATACAAACACCCGCCGCCTCAGGCGAGTGTTTGTGGTTATTGTGCTGTTTTTGCTTGACAATTTTGGTTGCGGGGGCAGGATTTGAACCTGCGACCTTCAGGTTATGAGCCTGACGAGCTACCGGGCTGCTCCACCCCGCGTCAAACCGTGTCCGATCAGCGGCTGGCTGCACAAGTGTCTGAGTGCAGTCGGAATCGTGAAAGAAGGGATATCTGATGATTGGCGCTTATGGCGCCCGCATTCGCCGCTTTCGCTTCGCGGATCGATCTGTTCTTTGCAGACCTGGCAACGACCTACTCTCCCGTGCCTTAAGACAAAGTACCATCGGCGCTGAGGAGTTTAACGGCCGAGTTCGGGATGGGATCGGGTTCAGGCTCCTCGCTATAATCACCAGGCCGGCAAAAAACAGACTTGCCGTGCCGCGCGCGCGGTCGGGGATGCGGAACAATTCTGGAGTTTGTTATCGGGTTTCGTTGTCTGGATCGTTGTCAATGCCTCGGATGAGCATTGAGTAATGAGAGCAATCAAGCCAATCGAGCTATTAGTACCGGTAAGCTTCACACATTGCTGCGCTTCCACACCCGGCCTATCAACGTGGTGGTCTCCCACGACTCTCAAGGGAGAACTTGTTTCGAGGGGGGCTTCCCGCTTAGATGCTTTCAGCGGTTATCCCGTCCGTACATAGCTACCCTGCTATGCGGCTGGCGCCACAACAGGTCCACCAGAGGTACGTCCACCCCGGTCCTCTCGTACTAGGGGCAGCTCCTCTCAATTCTCCTACACCCACGGCAGATAGGGACCGAACTGTCTCACGACGTTCTAAACCCAGCTCACGTACCACTTTAATCGGCGAACAGCCGAACCCTTGGGACCTGCTCCAGCCCCAGGATGTGATGAGCCGACATCGAGGTGCCAAACAACGCCGTCGATATGGACTCTTGGGCGTCATCAGCCTGTTATCCCCGGAGTACCTTTTATCCGTTGAGCGATGGCCCTTCCACACGGGACCACCGGATCACTATGACCGACTTTCGTCTCTGCTCGACCTGTCAGTCTCGCAGTCAGGCAGGCTTATGCCATTGCACTCGTCAGCTGATTTCCGACCAGCTTGAGCCTACCATCGCGCGCCTCCGTTACTCTTTGGGAGGCGACCGCCCCAGTCAAACTACCCACCACGCAGGGTCCCGGACCCGGGTTCACGGGCCGCGGTTAGACATCAATGCAGATAAGGGTGGTATTTCAAGGGTGACTCCACAAGAGCTGGCGCCCCTGCTTCAAAGTCTACCACCTATCCTACACATGCCGGCACTAATGCCACTGC